>NZ_CP050856.1 GCF_000821185.2 Serratia symbiotica
TTACGGCAGGGGAACACCCGCACGCTCTAGCAGCAGTCGGTAATACTGTTCAGCATCCGTGGTTTGCAGGTGGGGGAATTCCGTTTTCAGGGCGCTTTCCATTTTCAGGCGCATCACCGGTGTACAGGCGTCACTGGCCGTCCAGCGCCACCAGGCTTGCTGGTAACGCGTGTCGCTGCTGCGACGGGACGCGCGGCGTTGTTCGTGACCGACCAGCGACGCGTCAATCTCTGCGATGATACGCTGCTTCTCGGCTCGCAGCTCCGGGCTGACCACCCAGCGTTTAATGCTCTTTAGCCGGTTTTTCAGCGAATGGTAGCGGTCAATATCAATCCCCAGGCGGGCCATCTTCAGTTGATGCCGTTCATATTTCTCCCGCAGGGATTCGGCGACGCCCGCCGCTATCGCCCACTGACGGTAGTTATGCAGCCACTGACGCACGCTCTCGACGGTCATCCCACGTGAGGTGAAAAAGCGTTCCGTCAGAAAAACCCGCATCGGCTTGTGCTGGCCAGAATCGCTGTCGCGGTCACGGTGAACCACCACGTAATCCAGTTGCTCAAGCACACGCAACGCATTGAGCAGCACGTCATACGCCTTGCGACCGTTGTCATACACATGCAGTACCCCCATGCGCCGCGCCATTTCTTCCACCGGCAGCATGACTTCGAACATATACTCGCTGTCCGGGCTGTAGTCACAGTTCGCCGCCAGCACCAGTGACAGGGCGCTGAGCGCCTCGCGACTCTCGGAGCGGGCGGTGATGCGCAGGGGTTTCGGTTGAAATGACCGGTCAAACATCCGCGAGTAGGGCGTATAGCCCTTTTGGCGCAGCGCTATCAGGTCAGTATTGCGCCGCCAGTCATGGTGACGAATGCAGGCCACGACTTTAGACGCCATGCCGCGCGGCGGTTTGCCGGTAAAGTGGGGTTGGTGGTTACGGTGTGTTTTGGTCTGACCTTTACGCTGGCGATTGGCCTCGCCACGCCGGGTCGGGCGATATGAAAACGGGGGGGGCGCCTGAAGCGCTACACTGTTGTCATTCACCCTGTCCCAATCTTATGGCGGACAGGGGTTGTCTTCTGATAGGCATGCGTTATAATCCTTCACAGGCCAGCAGCCTGCTAACGACCCCTCGATATCTGATTTCAGCCGCCAAGTTGATGACAGAATCGGGGGGTTTTTGCATTCGGCGACCGGTTAAACCAGGCCGCGTCACCCGGACGTTTAAGGATACGTCCCATCCATCAAATCTGTTCCGCTGTCCGGAAAACGGGGTCACACATCGGTATAAGGCCAGAATACAGCCACCACACACATGATCCCGTCCGGCTAGGCTGATATTGGTTAACAATATTACAGCGCGTGCCAGAAAGCATACCTGCTAAATCGCCCTTGATCCAGCCCGATCCCCTATTATGGTGAAAAATACAGCGCATACGGGGTGAAATTAACCAGGCAGGGTAGGGTGGGCAGCAGGGCAGGCAGACCGGGAGGTATCACCCGCAGGCGGGCGGGTAATACCCAGCGGAAGTCACAGACTAGTAGGAAGAAGTCCAGTCGGCTCCCTCATCCCAACGTGACTGCCAGTGCGCCAGATAGATTTGGGCCAGTGCCGGCACATCACGCACCACCAGGACGTTCTCGGAATTGGCGCGGGCACGCCGTGTAAAGTTAAAGGAGCCGACCTGCAGATTCTGGCCATCGGTGACAATCATCTTGTCATGCAGGAGGGGGTAACAGTCATGGGTTCGCAGCGGTATCCCGGCATTAACGACCCGGTTCATCGCCGCCAGGCTGGCTTTGCTGCGATTGCCCTTTTCGTCGACCCCCACCCTGACGTCCACGCCGCGCCGGCGGGCAGCCATCAGGGCGCGTACCACGTCTGGCGATGTAAAGCTGTAGCCCATCAGCCGAATGCTCGTCTGGGCCTCCGCCAGTAAATGGATAACCCGTTGCTGCGCGGCTCCCTCCGGTGAAAATCCGACATCAAAGGACGGCGTGGCCCAGGTTACGCCCGCAGGCAAGACCAGGGTCACCATCAACGCCCCGATAAATAGGTGTTCTCTCATCTCAACGCTCCTGAGAAATTTATGCGTCAAAGCGCGTATCAAAGGTAGGGATCAGTCTTGATGTACGTCATCACCAGACCAGACAGCCTCTTGATACGTTAGCCTTGAGCAAACACTCCAGCCGCCTGATACCTCTGCTGCATCCAGCCAGGATCAAACACAGTGTGCGGATAAAAAAAGTCAAAGAAAGAAGGGTGGCTTGACCAGGCTATTGATGTCCTGCGGTTCTTGGCCGGAACGTCAGGGGCGGGGAAAACTTGCTTTTCTCCGCCCCTGACGTTGACCAACTGAGCACAGCGAAGGCGGTAGCCTGCTCTTAACGCGGCGTTAGTACGTAAGGGTGATCACAAGATATTGGCGATCGACCTGGCCAGTTGATCTTCCAGTACTGGCTTGGCTTCCTCAAACTTGAGGTTGACCTTGTTGGCATTGGAAACCACGCGGGTTTGATATTTATGCTGATTACCCTGCTGAGTGCTGGTCTGTACCTTGGTACCAGAATTACCCTGGCGCAAGGCCGCCACGTTATCGGTTCGCACGGTGGCGGCAGTACGTTCTGCAATCTGGACATCAGTCACCATGCTGTAATTGATATCTTCAACAAGAGCATCAGCGGCCATTCCCGCCAAACCGGCAGCCAGGCCGAGTCCTAATGTGGCCCCGGCTGAATTTGAGTTGTAGGCAGTGATACCCGAACCCAATGCAGCCCCTGCGATGGCACCTTCATACCCCTTGCTTAAAAAACCCTGCGCCTCGCGCAGATCCATTTTATCCGCCTTGAGCACATTGGCCTGGATCCAGTAATACGCCGCGGCTGGGTTAGTAACAAGGGTGTAGCCCTTTCCACGCACGGCATCGGCGATCTTGGCTTGTAACTGGCTCATATCCTTGTCGGAAGTATTTTTGATTTGTAGATAAACGGTACGCTCGGTGGCAGGCTCAAGCCAGATGGTCTCGCTCATCTGCGTCTTGACCTCTAAGTTACGCTTCTTGATCGCAGTACTCATTGCGCTGCATCCGGTGAGTGTCAGCGCTGCGCTGACAAGTGAAACCATCACTATTTTTTTAGTATTACTGTTCATCAATCTTCCTCATTTACACTGAAAAGGTAAAAGCACCTGTTTTTTAATGAAATTAAGCACACCCCTTTTTATCAAAGGGGGTATAGACTCAAACGTACTCAAAGTAGGGATGTCAAAATGATAAGTATTGTTTATGTAAAAAGCGATAACTCAAGCTGTCAATCTTCAAATGACTTCCCTTTCACTATCATTCGCTCGGCTTGCTTCAAGCGAAGATCCTGCTCTGGGGTAGTTTCTGATTCAGGATCTTTCTCTTTCCCGTTATCCCCCAACGCCGCCGCAATATCGCGCCAGGTAAGCCTCTCTTCCTGATTACTGGCCCGCCATTCGGCCAGGGGTTCGTCATCCTTTTCATTGATGGCAGCGTTCACCTCCTCTGGACGGATATCTTGCTCACCTTTACCCGATTTCTCCTGCGCCTGGCGGGCAAGCCGTTCTGCTTTCTGCTCAACGTTTTCCTTCGGTTCTGGAATAAAGGGAATGGTGTCCTCCGGTTTCTCTGCCGCATTACTGGCAAGCTGCGCGATCACTTTCTCATCAATAACGTGATCAGCACCGATGATTCGACTCATATTGAGAGGCAAACCATCACCTTCTATCCTGACAATCACACCAATGTCGGGATTCTGTTGTGCGAGCTGCAATCCTTCCGGGAGACTGGCCGCAATGCGAACGTCACCGTTTCTGCTTTGCTGAATTCCGGCAAATCTCGCATCATTGCTGCCAATAACCCTAAAATCACCTGTCAACGTCACCCCGTTTCGCTCATCCGAATTTATGGTCATAATGACGACTCCAGCGCGGTTGCCGTTACTGTCCCACAACGCAAACGCCAGACCGGGTTCCGGATACCGCCTGGCACCTGGCACAAAGAAGCCTTGGGAGTCACCTTCCGCCAGCCCATAGTTCTTTAGCAGCGCCCGTCCTGCCGCAACCGCAGTAAGGGGCGAGGCCCAGGACAGAATGCCCTCTGCCGTTCTGCTCATCCGATCCTCGCCAGCCATCAGAAAATCGTGGGCTGTACGGTCGCCCTTGATTTTACTGATTTCACTTAGCCATCCGGCCCTGTCATCGGTATAGACCTGCACATGCTCTTTTGTGCGGGACAGCGTGACGTAACCACTTTCCTTTGTTGCCATCCGCTTTCGCGCTCCTGCCATCCCTTCAAGCGTGATGACAAACCGGGAGCTTGCCCCCTGCGCAGCGTGTGCTGTAACGGCATACCCCAGATCGGTGTGCATGTCTGCCGGATCTTTCAGATTGAGACGCCGTGTTAGCTGACCATCTTGGCTACGAAGAAGCATGCTTAGTTCGTCGATCTGCTCCACGTTCCAGGCGCTGTTACCGGTATAACCACGTTCAGCATCGGATCGCGTAAACCGCATCCGGTCGCCCTTGCTGACGCAGATAGCTTCAGGCATATAGATCTGCGCATCTTCGGTACTGTTCTCGAAAGGTGAAATGATTTTCTCACGCCCCTCGTGTCCGACAAGCGTAACCAGCCCGTTCTGCTGGTCAGTGCCTCCCACTGTCCAGTACTCACGGTTAATCAGCGCAATTCTCCCCGTCTGTTCGGCCCATCCCTTCAGGCTCCGTAGTTCATTGTGTCGGACACGAACCGGACGCAGGACTTTGACCAAATACTCACCTTCAGTTACCCCCATCCTGTGCAGTTTTTCATGTATCATGCCGTTTATGATTTGCCTGTCCGAATTCAGATGCGCCACTATCAGCGTATTTTCACGGGCTTCAGCGGTGCGACCGACGAAATCAGCCGCTATCGCTTCCGTCACGCTGACGGGTAATTTGGCTTCACATAGCGCCTGAGCCTGTTTGTCATCCGGATTTATCTGCTCAACGGAAGAAGCAGGCATAAACGCGCCGATGCCCCTCGGTACCACATCTGGTGAAACGTTTTCAGCTTTCTCCAGCGCGAGTGCATGCTGACCTTCAATCATGGCATAGACCACTTCCCGAAGTTCCGGCGTCTGCCGCACGATTTCTTTCATAACTGCCGTATCAATGGCACTGCGCTGCTGCATCAGCCGGAACGGTTGTCCCGGCTCGATGGCCCGCAACTGTGCATCATCACCGCTGGTAATAGCCCGACCGCTACCGCTGGCGATTGCCTGGTAAGCTTCACTCATCGCCCGGTTGCCAATCAGTGACGCCTCGTCAATCAGGAACAGCGTATTGCTGTAGTCCGGTTTCTCACCGCTCATCCGGGCCTGTCTGTCTTCCCAGATAAAGGACTCCAGCGTCTGCGCCCGGACACCCGTGCTTTTCATTTCCTCAACGGCCCGGTGAGTGGGCGCAAGACCCACCACCTCCGGTCGCTGACTCTCAGGCAACGTCTCCATTGCGGCCAGCATGGCTTTAAACTGTGTGGTTTTACCCACACCGGCATAACCCTGCACCGCCGTAAAGCGGTCGGTACTTTCCAGCACCATGCGCGTGGCAGCGCACTGCCCTGCCGTCAGCCCCATGAGGTGCATTTCAGGCACTGACGCCATCAGCGGCGCGACGTTGCCTTTACCTTCAGCGATATGACGCAGAATGGCCTTTTCCGTTTCAAAGGTGGATTTGGGCAGCATCAGCCCGGATCCCAGCCGGATAAGTTCACCGTCCTGTACCTGACGATTTATCTCGGACTGGACAGCCGGAATGCTTACCGCTGAATTAATACTGAGCGCAGCACTGAGCAGCTCTGGAGCCAGGAAGGCTGTTTTTTCATGCTGCACTTGACTCAGTGCCAGGTAAACAGCCTGCGCGGCCGGTGCACGCGGAAGTTCTCTGGCTACTTTAAGCGCGGCATCAACACCTTTTGCGCCGGTGGCCGCTTCCACCTGGGCGCTAATCACCTGAACTGCCGGGCTACGGGCCAGTTTTGCTTCTCCCAGGTCTGCGCCCATTGCGGTAAATATCCTTATGTCGCTGCCACTACGGGTCAGGGTATTGAACACATCATCGCGCATCTCACGTCCGCTCAGTGCGGCCAGTACCTTTCCTTTGTAGTGGCACACTGAATTTGGCCACCTGAACAGAGGTGATATGCTCACCTCAGGACATTACAGGTGCTTCAATGAAAAAAAGAAATTTCAGTGCAGAGTTCAAACGCGAATCCGCTCAACTGGTCGTTGACCAGAACTACACCGTGGCAGATGCAGCCAGTGCTATGGATGTCGGCCTTTCCACAATGACGCGATGGGTGAAGCAGTTGCGTGATGAGCGGCAGGGAAAAATACCTAAAGCCTCTCCCATTACTCCTGAACAAATTGAAATACGTGAGCTGAGGAAAAAAATACAACGTATTGAAATGGAAAACGAAATATTAAAAAAGGCTACCGCGCTCTTGATGTCAGACTCCCTGAACAGTTCTCGATAATCGGGAAACTCAGAGCGCATTATCCGGTGGTCACACTCTGCCACGTGTTCGGGGTTCATCGCAGCAGCTACAAATACTGGAAAAACCGTCCTGAAAAACCAGATGGCAGACGAGCTGTATTACGCAGCCAGGTACTGGAACTGCATAGCGTCAGCCATGGCTCTGCTGGCGCAAGGAGTATCGCAACTATGGCAACCATGAAGGGCTTCAGGATGGGACGATGGCTCGCCGGCAGGCTCATGAAAGAGCTGGGGCTGGTCAGTTGTCAACAGCCCACTCATCGGTATAAATGCGGTGGCCTTGAACACATCGCTATCCCGAATCACCTTGAGCGGCAGTTCGCAGTGACAGAGCCTAATCAGGTGTGGTGTGGCGATGTGACCTATATCTGGACAGGCAGGCGCTGGGCCTACCTCGCCGTTGTTCTCGACCTGTTCGCGAGAAAACCGGTGGGCTGGGCAATGTCGTTCTCACCGGACAGCAGGCTGACCATCAAAGCGCTGGAGATGGCGTGGGAGGCCCGGGGAAAACCAGCCGGAGTGATGTTCCACAGCGATCAGGGCAGCCATTACACAAGCAGACAGTTCCGGCAGTCACTGTGGAGGTATCGGATCAGACAGAGTATGAGTCGGCGTGGAAACTGCTGGGATAATAGCCCAATGGAGCGCTTCTTCAGGAGTCTGAAGAACGAATGGGTACCGGTGACGGGTTACATAAACTTCAGCGATGCAGCCCACGCAATAACGGACTATATCGTTGGGTATTACAGCGCGCTCAGGCCGCATGAATATAACGGTGGGTTACCACCAAACGAATCGGAAAACCGATACTGGAAAAACTCTAACGCGGTGGCCAGTTTTAGTTGACCACTACAAATAGTGAAGTAGTGCGTATTGATGGCCCTCAGCACATTTTCCAGCGAGTGATTGTAATCAAGGCAAAAAACCATCGGATCCCAGCGACTGAAGAACACCAGCTCCAATGCCTCAATCGTGGTTTTTCCCGCCCCGGTCATGGCCATGTTGGTCATGTGACCCGGTAACTTGTCCCCGGTACTGTTTACCCCTGGTGGGCTGTCATGGGCATTCAAGAAGAACAGCCCACCGTTCTCGGTCATCATCGGCATCAATGCTGAGCCATCGCCCGGTGGATTGCCCTGTGCCTTGCCGGTCGGCGTCGCGTGCAGAGAAAACCCACAGGCGAGGTTGGCGGTAGATTTCGGCATGGCGTAAATCACATCGGCATACCCTGGAAAGAGCATCAACCAGGAGGCATAATTGGAGCTGGTTGCCCGCACAAATCCCGTGTTCTTTGACAACATGAGTGCCTGCATTCTGGCACCGTGGTTAACCGCCTCTTCCGCCGTTTCACCAAAAACAATCAGGCTTGCGCAATACTCACCAAACACTTTCTTGCCCTGGGTGACTTCCTGCACGCTCTCCTTCAGCTCCTTAGTCTGGTCAGACTCGCCTTCCGTCGATGTGAGGTCAGACATCTGCGACCGCAGTCGGCGCTTGATGCGATTGCGATCTTCAAAGTGAAACGTCTGCACCAGGCAAAAATCGCATTGCTCTTCCAACACTTCGTCCCACATACCCGGTGAAGAGGGAGTCGGGTAGTCGCGCAAATCATAGGTAGAGGCAAAACGCGGTGGGCCTTTGTAGGGGCGGTTCTCCACATAATCGTAGGCACCGAATGACGTCTCACTCTCGATAATGGCCTCACCCAGACAGGTATCGGTGATCGGCACATCCTGCTCGACGCCATTGAGGATGGACGTATAGAACCGCCCGATCTGGCTGTACACTCTGCCCTCCCGCTCCTCCATTCCCATCACGGTTACGCCGAAATCACCCAGCGTTTCCCGGCAGATGGCCACCAATTCGCTCAGGCGTTTGATACCATCATCCAGATCGCGATACTTGAGCATGAGCGCCATCGCGTAGCCAACCTGGCGAAATGCGCCGTGACGAAACGGCTCGGTGTAGGTATCGGTCAACGCCTGGAGAACCGGTAGCGCCAACTGGTATTCCTGCTCAAGGTGTATCCGCTGCTTGAATGTGTAGGTCTGCACCTTCAGGTGGTTTCCTTCCTGCTTGCCGATGGCCTTGAAACAGCGATCCTGATGCAGGAACTCCTTGTTCAGGGTGCGCTGGTCGCGGGTATCGTGTGGTACCCCCTTGAAACGCAGAAGCGCCAGCAACTGAGAATCGCCCAGCGTACAGATTTCGGGATGAACGTGATAGCCGAGCCAGGGAAAGCGCAGGGGCTTATTCCCCGGCGATAATGCGTTTTTGAATGGAACGCCTTGCATTTTTGATTCTCCATACAGAATTACGGGGGGTCAGCAGCAGCAACCGGCCATATCGACGATCCAGCATTTTGCGTTGCCACCAGAACCAGCAGCGGCGAAATGCCTTGTCGTCTTTCTGGCAGATCAACCGTAGAACTATCAGGACAAGAATGAACGGTGTCGCAAACAGCAAACCTCCCCATCCCAGCATGTAGACGCCAACAAAGAGTGAAATAACCCCGCCCATCAACAGAAACAGTAAAGCGAAGACAGGTATGCCCGCCGTCATGGCGACACGGGCCATCCCATTGTGCGTATCAAACTTGAGGGTCTGGTCTTCTTCCATCAGCTGATTTTCCCTCCCCAAATCTGATAAGCCCAGGTCGCTGCGGCAATCGCTCCCCCCACAGTACCGATAACGGCAATCTGTTTGACGTAATCCATTGCCGTTGTCTCGGATGTGCCAGCCATGCGAGCGATGATCCAGCACATGCCAACGTAGACCAGCGAGCCAATGGCCATGACCCCGCCGATAATAATGAGCGCCGTCTGAAACTCGCGCGCGAAATTGACGATGGGGTCATACCAGGTGGCGGACGCATACAGCGGCAGGGTCATCACCAGCAGCGCGTAGAGCCGGGCAGGGGTTAGCGTGTTAAGCAGATTTTTGAACGTCGTCATGCGGATTTTCCTTTGTCTCAATCAGGTTTTCTTCGGGTTTTTCCGAACGTGGGTATTCACGCAGCACATCCCAGGATTCAAAGACTGGCGATGATGGGGGTGGGGTCACTGGCACAGCCCCCCGGCCCTGTCTGTCTTCCCTGGTACTCGGCACGCGATAGCCGTTATCTGGTGGTGAATACCCAATGCGTTGTACATAGCTGGTCTGTCGGAATGCTTTTTCCGGTCTCAGACCGGTATTGAAATTTCCGCTGTAATAGCAACTCAGCGCCCTTTTCAGGGAGCCACCTCGCTGGTAACAGTCGGTGATGATTTTTTCGAAAATGGAGAGGTTGGTGCAGGGTGAAAACAGGTTTTCAGCGGTTACCTTGAATCGGGAAAAGTTGGCACTGGTGATTTGCATCAGTCCGACTGAATACCGCCGCTTTCTGGCTTCTATCAGTCTGACAATATTTACTGCGTCTGACCTGTTAGTGGGTAGATAGGAAATGACACTGTTAACACCGGGTCTGCGTTCTGCCCTGGGTATGATTTCAGCAATGGCGAGGGGGTTAAATCCTGATTCTGCTCTTGCTACATCAAGTGCCGTATCCGGGTGAACGGTAGCAGCGCATTGCATTGCCACCGCAAGGAATGCAGTGGTTGAAAGCACGGCGCTACCTCACGTTTGAATGTTTAAGCTCCTCTATCAAGGTCTTTTTAGCGACTTCATCAAATTTATCAATTAAATATTGAGTAAATTGAGAAGTACTTACCGTATGTCCTGAATGGAAACTCACCTCAACAGAACACCGGCGCAGCCTTTGACACCGCTCCGCGCCCAGATAAAGCACTTTGCTAGGACGTGACTGTTTAATTGGGGAAATATTTGGCATTGGTTCTCCTTTTGTTACGGTTTTTTGGATCGGGCTAAATTTTTTTTCATAATCCTCACGCTCGCGCTGATACAGCGCCAGGAATGCCTTGGCGATAAAATCAGCACGTTCAAGCGTGTTGTCTTCGTCGTATACATTCATCGCGATGATCTGGCTAAGCGTTTCCGCTGCAACCACTTGCACGCCTTCTGGGAGATCACTTAATTTCATGGCTACCTCGGATTAAATCAAACGGGTTTTGGTGGTATTGTGAGCAGGCGTTGCCCCTGGTGTTGGCTGTATCTCATATCCAGCCCACCACACCCCAAAAACATCTTGGAAATGGTTCGCCACGTTGTCGGTGGCTTCTGTAGAGTGAAAGAGCGTTTAAAACAGAGCAGACTCATTAATCTGCTTTGGTTTAGAGCCTGGTTTACTTCTCCACCTCAGGCGGCAGTGTTACGTCGTTTTGTGCTTACTGATGCGTTAACCGGGCGCAAACCGGAACTTAGTGATGCCCTATGCCACCTCTCCCTCACTGCGTCGCCATGGGAACCCGACCTGTATCGCCGTCGTCGCGTGTCCTGAAATCAATCAGGACAACGGAGGAAATCTAAAGTCGCGAAAGTGGATATTGGATATCCAACAGCCGACTTTGGCGGCCAGGGATAGCACTATAGATACGTGTTTTCCCCTGCTTTAATTCAACCTGCGCTGAATCAGATTCAAGCAGGCGGATCAACTCCACGTTTCTTGCGGTTGAATTCTGTATCTCGTAGATAGTGCTGATTTGGGTAATTAATTCACTGGAAATGTTGGCGCATTCAACTGCTGAATCTTGATGGTCGAGTCGCATCAAGCGGGCGCACTTAAACCCCTCGATAACACTGGGAGCGACGACGCAGGGCATCCCCCCAAAACGAATAAAGCTGTGAGCGCCAGGAATATCAGTGATCGTCGTTGTGTGGACAATTTCGGGGTCAAAATGGACAAACAGATATCCGGGGAACAACGGTTTTTCCACGATCCGCTTTGAATTTCGATCGCGGCGCGCACAAATGCGCGTCTCAAGAGGAAAATAGCAGGGAATGCCAAAACTTGAGATCCGCATAACTACCCTCTCGAACTTCTGCGTCTGACAGTACAATAGATACCAATTTTTCATCATTGCCTACCTTAGGGTAAAGCCCGCCCTATATCGCGCCCAATGGTGGATATAATAAAAATCAAAACCTTACAAAAGTATCACTATGCAAATGCACAGTATTTTTTATCTAGCAACCAACTTTACTTACTCAAAGTGTATTGCAATAAATTAGATACATCAAATAAATTTTATACTAAAAACATGAATTATATTTTTTATAATATTTATATTTACAACTCAATTGCTTACATCAGGATAACCGTTCAATCTATCCAACTACCTTTAAGCTAATGGTTAAGTGATATGCTAAATAAACTAGGCGAACGACTTGCAAAAGTTCTCGATAATCTAGGAATAAACCAGGCAGAAGCGGCACAAAAAACTGGCGTTTCTAAAGCCACTATTAGTCATATAATCCGTAATAATGTACCCACCTACAAAAATTCGAGTGCGTTGGCTATTGGACTGGGTATAAATCACGATTGGTTGGTTTTTGGTCAAGGAGGTATTCTTAACCCAAAAACTATCTATGTCCCGGTTTTGTTGGAATATTTCCGGCTGCGATTATTCCATTCTGAATTGTTCCTAGAAGATAAGACTCGATATCTTGTGACCGAAAGAATGTATGGAGATGGGCTATTCGCCACAGTATTAAGTGATAAGGTCTTACTATGTTCAAGAACTCCTGAAAGCTACTTACCTACTGAGCGACCACTTGGATTTTTGTTATGGACTGAGCGGCGAAAAACCATCATACATGACCCAGAACAAGTTCAGGGTAAACGGGTATTTCTGATCCATGAAACTAGGCAATATGATGAATGGAAAGACTTTTTCGTAGATTAAACTTGAAATCTGCATAACCATCCTCTCAAACCTATGTGCCTACGGTGCAACAGTTATCATGTCTTTGTTGCCTACCTTAGGGTAAAACCCGCCCTATATCGCGCCCAATGGGGGATATTCTCTAAATCAACAGATAGCGCATTGCATCATCCCTTGATAAGTAAAAATTCATATGTTTAACAATGCGCAACATACGGAACGTTTATAGATTCTAGACCAACATGAATACTTTTCGAGTAGTTTTTGAGTTTTTTTTGATATTTTTTATGAAAACCTTTTGATTACCTTTGGTTTGCGATTTAATATCAATACCTTACTGATAAAAACCTCCTGACTTTGCACGGAATAGTGTATCCTTTAATCATATGCCTCAAACTTAGGCTCGTTTAATGTTCAAAATGAACTCCATAAGATACTCAGGATGCTAAAATTGAATAAAAAGCACACAGAAATGATCCGGGAGCTTCTTCAGAAAAAAGGTATTGATAGAAGAAAACACGCATCTACTATGGCCGAAATTCTTGGCATAAAATACCAGAGCGCCAAGCAAAAACTAGACGAGAAAAGAGGCATTACATTCGCAGAAATGAAGAAAATTTATAGTTACTTCAACATGTCATTTGATAATATAAAGAGTCATAATGGCCTTTTCATCATGAATGATATGCATGTTAGATGTAATGTTGAAGTTGAACCTTGTGCAGTTGAATTCATCCTGCCAAATAATAACTATGCAATCAAAAAAGATAATCTCTATGTAGTTGATCAAAGAAACAATGAAAGTAATGAAAATAAATATAAGGTCAAGAAGATAGATTTCCTGCCTGCCCCTAAATTAGCCATCCTGGATAACGATAGTGAAATACTTGAATTGTTGTATGATTTATCAAATCGTTTAGGTATCGATGCGCATACCTTCGCAGCCAAGGATAAGTTATTAAATTCATTAAAGGAAAACAACGCTTATGACTGTTATATAATTGACTGGCTTCTTGACTATAATCAAACATCTGAAAGTATAATTAAAGAAATACGAGAATCCAATAATAACATACCTGTAATATTACTGACAGGACAATTAAACCAAAGAGAGCATGAAGTAGGAGATGCAATAATAAAATATGGTGTAGAACTTATAGAAAAACCGACAAGAACTTATATCATTTCTTCAATACTGATATCGAATTTATTTTACTGAGAAGATAAAATGAAAATTACATACTTAAGACTTGAACCTCATCATCTCAAAGATCTCTACGAGATTAGATTTTCGGTAACAGAAAACCTTCTGCATGCACACCAAATAAAATACCTACAAAGAAAACAGGCAGTTGAAGACATTAGACAAGGAGGTGGATGGATCTGTAAGTCAGGAAATGAATATCTAGGATACGGATTCGGGATTTTTGCTCCTGAACCATTAATTGGGGGATTGTTTGTTAAGCCCGAATTTCAAAGGAATGGTATAGGTAGAAATTTGATCGAAAAAATTACCAATTGGTTTGCTGAAAAAGATATACACTCTATAATGCTGACCACAGATAAAGGTTCTAATGCAGAATTTTTTTATAAAAAAAATGGATGGTATGCTGATGGCATGGATGAATATGGACAACTTATTATGCGCCGCGAGGTATAAGAAATGTATTACAAAGCACTTTTTTTTCTTTTTGTTTTACTATCAGCTTCAACACATGCTGAATCACTTACACTAAACACTAACAATAAAAATATATCCATTAGTACTGAAACGCTTAGAAAACTACCTATACATAAAATCAGAACCGCCACTAACTACACATCTACAGCAATATTCTCAGGCGTAAGATTTAGCGACTTATTTAAGTTGTACGACATTAAGGGAAATAAAATAAGGATTTATGCACTCGATGATTATAGCTATAGCATAGCTATAGATGAACTTTACAAGTACAATGCCATCTTGGCATACCTAAAGAATGGAGAGAAAATCAAAACCTCAGAACTCGGCCCATTCGTCTCTATTTTTCCTCGCGATGACCATCCAGAACTTAAGAAATTTGATGTTGATGCAAAAACAGTTTGGCAAATAAGTAGAATTGAGGTTAAATAATGAGAAGAGTAATTTCTGTCGCATGTATTATCATCATGGCTTTCATGATAGTAATTACATTAACAGTAATAAAATTCAACAACATCAAAGAACAGTACCAAAACCTTGATCCTAATCTAGATAATTATTCAATTGCAGAGATTATTTTTCTTTCTTTTGAAAGACTAAAAATTTCAATATTAGACCTAAGTGATGGCAGCAATATTTTATCAAAAAAATCAATATTTGATTCAAAGATAGAAATTCTCAATAATAACTCATTGAATACTAAATCCTTTTTTAAGGATGAGGATTTTTATACTTCAATAAATAAATTAATTAAACAAAGCGCTGAGCTTGATAAAATATTAAACTCCAAGGGAAGCATAGATGAAAAAAGGCAATCGGCCTTGATGTATATGGATACCATGCGGCCAACTCTTTTGGATTTACAGGAGAGCATTTACAGAATACAAATTAATAACTTTAGTCAGATAAAAGAAATAATTTCTGACAACTCATTAGATGCGGAAATATCATCATTACTTGCTATTTTTCTAACATGCACCTTATTTATCCTTCTATGGCGACACAGTGCCCGATTAAAGAAAACGCTAAAAAACAAAAATATATTTATTTCATCCATATACCACGAACTAGCATCTTCTATTCAAAAGATACAATTTGCTACTGATGTAATTAACGACGAAGCAAATAAAAAAGATATCCAAAAGTATTTAGACATAATAAACTTTCACGCAAATAAGATTACTTCTCAGACACTTGATGTTTTAGAATATTCTAAAATAGAAATGGGAAATTCTTTCATTCAAACCGAGCCTTTCGTTCTAAACCAAATAACAACTGACGCCATCCATTCTTTTGTAAAGAGAAATGATAACTCGTTAAAGGTACGTATCTCTCCAAAAAATGCACTCATCCGTACAGATAAGAAAAAAGTACAATCTATCATCAATAATTTGTTGGATAACTCAAATAAAAACAGTCAAAACGACATAATACACCTTCACCTGAGGATATTCAGTGGTTATTTGTATATAAAAGTTAAAGATTTTGGTAATGGATTCGACATAAATAAGATTGGTAAATTTATCCAGCCATTTAATCAAGGAGCAGAAAGAGATACAAAACAAGGACTAGGTCTTGGTCTCACAATAATTAAGAGTCATATCGATTTGCTAAAAGGGTCATTCAAAGCTCGTTCTACTATTGGGGAAGGAACAATTTTTTTCGTAAAGATACCTGTACAAATTGTGCATAGTAAAGAAGATAACCAACCGGTCTAGCAGAACAAGACTAGCAAGACACAACGCGGCGAGTATGCCTTGCTGAAGAGGCGGGATTTCACGGATGTTGACGTTGGTACGGTTAAACCGGGTAGGTGCTTTTCGGGAAACGGATGCAGATATGATAAAATTTGCCACTAAAGCAGCTGCAAGGATAAAAAAATGGTGGCAAAAGCCATACAGGGGTTAGTTCCTTTTAAAGAACTAGGGCTTCCTGACCTGAGAACTTTAGAAAGCGAGTTTCGCCGCGAAAGCATTCCTGAAATTGAACAGGCAAATAGCTTAGAAGGCGCTATCGTCTTGCTTGAAACATATATGGGATTTTTCGAGAGCGATATGTTACTTGTGCCTAAAAGCAGCCCTATCGGAACGATTAACATAATGCGAAGCAGTCTCGCACACATCGTTGAAAAGCGACTTGATGCCCGTGAGCGCTACATTCTTCTTGCTCTTGATACGCTTGAACACCCATATGAAGTATGGGAATCCATGTATGACGACGGTATGGTGCGATACCTGTTTATCGGAGCCTACAGCCAAAAACGTCAAATGCTTGTAGTGGTTGCTCCGTGGGAAGGGAAAGTGCTCTGGAATTTTATGCACACTGACGCGAAAAGCCTCAATAAACATCGCCAGGGTACTTTGCTTTATAAAAGGCATTAAAAAAGCCGCCATTTTTCAATGGCGGCCTGTGGGATCTAGGCCTGTTTATTTTACACCTTCAGACGGGAGGTGTGAGGTCTCACCCTGGCACAGAATTCAGGGATTCTATGGGGTCCTTCCACCAACTGTTGCACCCTGATGCAGTTGGCTTCTCGCTCGCTAACAATAGTATTGTATTATGACGTTTCCGTCAACCATCCCTGCTAATCCTGCATAACGGCCCTTCATCCCTGCTCACGATTATCGGGCATTCGGTAAAACCCGCAGTTTACCTAACCGCCCCCCTGCCCCGTCACTTATCCCCCGTTTCTGTGGATAACGCTATATGTTGTATCGGTCGCAGCTGATGGACATACTATATGTTGTGTTGGGTGGGGCATTCCATGGGCCGGTGGCTTTCCCCTGCCCCGGCTCGGTATTCGGTTTTACTTCCATAAAGTATGTATTAACCGATATGATAATCGCCTCCAGCGCGATTATTCCACAAGCCTCCCGCAGCCCGGACGTTTACAATCAACGGTAATACGTCACCCCGGTTAATTGCGGAGAGTAAGCATTGAGCGCCACCTTAACTACGTTCCCGCAGATCTCGCGTAGCGCCACCGCCATTCCGGCCACGCCCTATATCGATTTTGAAACCGCCCTGGCGGTACGTCGCCTAGCGGCAGTGCGCGACGACCTGCCCCGCTATCTGCTGGCCCCGGAGATCGCCGTGTTGCTGGCCGGGTGTAATGATTTACGCAAGCGGATGCTGTTTGAGTTTTTATGGAACACCGGTGCACGGATAAATGAAGCGCTGGCCGTGACCCCGGCCGATATCGAACTTGACGGGGTGCGCCCGCTGGTGACGTTGACCACGCTCAAGCAACAGCGCCTGACCAAGGCCGGACGGCCACCGAAAGGTCACCGCCGTACCTTGCCCCTGCTTGATGCTGATTTTGTGCGTCGGCTGCGTGATCACCTGCACACCTTTACCCGCTACCGGACAAAGCCGGTTTGGGCCATCACCGATGACACCGCTCGCAACTGGCTGCGCGACACGGTGACGGCCTGCATCACTCAGGGGATACGGTTTTCCATCGACCCGATCTCGCCGCACACGCTCCGGCATAGCTACGCTATGCACCTGCTGTACTGTGGCGCGGCTCCGCTGACGCTCCAGGACTACCTAGGCCACAAGGATTTTAAATCGACGCAGGTCTACGCGCGTATCCGGGCACTGGAAGTGGGGATCGGCAACGGCTACCAGGTACGTTTTGGTATGCACCCGGATGAAGCGGCCGCCCTGTTGCGCCGAGCCGGGCAAATCATTTAAATAGTGCATAACATTACACACTATTTACCCACCACCATTGTAAATGTATAACGTTATACACTATACTCATATCTGTCTGGCCGCTTAGCGGAATATTTAGCCATACAGGCAAGCATAAAGGGTCGCGAGCACTGTTAATTTTGGCTCTGCCGCATAATAGTGTGTAACGTTATACAATGTTTGGGGGCAATATGATTGTGCTAATTGGCAGCCATAAAGGGGGCGTGGGGAAGTCTACGGTGCTAATAAACCTGATGATGTGCCTCAAACTCAAGACCGGCAAGCATATCGCCGTGATGGAGTGCGACGAGCAACGCAGCGTGAAAATGTGGCTCGATGAGCGCAGCGAGCGAGGAATAACCCCAGACGTGGACTATTTTGAGTGCTACACCAACATCCCCGACACGGTTCGCCGCCTGGCATCCAAGTACGATCTACTGCTGCTGGATGCCCCAGGCAGCAAGTCGCCGGAGTTTCGGAAATGCCTGGCGGTGGCGGACAAGTTTATCTCGCTGGTTGATCCGACCGCGCAAATCGAAATCAATACGCTGGGCGAGTTGGTTGTAGACGTTCGCCAGGCACAGGCGGCCATCAATCCGAGCCTGGAAGCGTTGATCGTGATGAACCGCTGTCCGACCCATCCGGGCGATCAGGATGCGAGTACGTTCCGCAAGATGATGAACGACGATCCGGACTGGTTGCCGGTTGCCCGCCAACGGCTGTTCAGTCGCACGGCTTACAAACGCGCCTACAATGACGGTGTATCTGTGCATGAATACAGCGACAAGAGCGGCAACAAGGCCCGTGCAGAAATTGAACTGCTGGCTACAGAATTGAATTTATACAGTGTATAACATTACACACTGTATTGAGGTGATGCGATGAAACTGAAAAAAAGTGCCGGACTGACCACGGTCACGGAAGACAAAACGCTGAAAACCTTTGTGATGGAGGCGAGCAGGCGGCCCGTTTCCGGTTCGCAGATCACTCGCGTGAATTTTTCATTGACCGAAAACGACATCGACCACTTTGATCGCTTGACACTGGAGAGCGGCGCTAGCCGGGTTGCGGTGCTGCGGGCCAGCCTTGATGCCCTGAGCCGCCTGGATGAAGATATGCGGGGGACGCTGATCCGCCAGGCGGAGATCGCCAGTCCAAAAACCGGCAAGCCACCGATAAGACGTTGACTGATGTATAACGTTATACACTATATTGAACCCCGTCAGTAGCTTCGTTGACGGAATTTTCTGGGTTTTCGGCGTAGAACCCCAATAACTTAAAATCTCATGGGAATTATCAATGATGAATAAAATAAATAAACGGTTTGAAGAATTACTGAATCAGGCTAAAGAAATAAAAGATAGTGAGTATGAAACTTATATTGAAGGTACAGGCCCTTATAAACATGTCGATTCTGAAAAATTATTAAACTGGTTAACAAAAACTGAAAACTTAATTGTAAATATCTGTGGTGAAAACTCTATCTATTACTCGAGATTCATTGAGAATAAAAACGCCAAGGCACATGAAACAAACCTTATTTTATTCAATAGGATAAATGCGATTTTTTCTGCGTTAAAAGATGATTACGAAGATGGTTATATGACATCATACAAATCATTAATACAAGCAGAAGTGTTCGATAATGAGCTTGAACAGGCCAAAGAACTGCTAAACTCGGGATATATTTTGGCAGCAGCAGTAATAGCTGGAACAGTTTTGGAAACTAGTTTAAGAGAGCTTTGCGATAGAGAATCACTTGCGCATGGAAAATTAGATAAAATGAATGTGGATTTAGCTAAAGCAGGAACGTACAATACTATTCAGCAGAAAAAAATAACAGCAATAGCAGGTATAAGGAACAGCGCCGCTCATGGTAAAACCGATGACTTCAATAAAAACGAGGTTTCTACGATGATTAACGATATTGAATATTTCTTAATTCAATATTTGAAATAGTTTTTGTTGGCATAATAGCGTTATACTAAAGAGGCTCTATGATTGATATTTTCGCAGCGGCCTTTTCAACATAGGGGCCTGCCCGGGTAACCGGCAGGTCTACTCAACTCAGACCCCTTAAACATAACGGCATATCACATTTGGCGAACGAAATTTTGGGACTGACCGAAACAAAAAGCCAGCCCCTGAGGGTGGGATTAAATACCGTCGAGAAGAAAATCAATTGCGGCTTTAATCTGGATACGATGAAGGGAAGCATCGCAGAACACCTCCCCCAGAGAACGGACTGGAATACTTGCCATCTCATGCGTCATAACTGCATATTCTTTATCGTCGGTCAGTCTGACAAGCGGAACCAGCCGTTCGGGACGTGTATTGCCTGGGTACTTTTCAACAGGCAGCAAAGGGATCACAATCCTGCGGTTCAACTGGTCGATAATATCGCTGGTTACATCAAGCAGCAGGGGATAGATGGCGCTTTTCCCGGTATTACTGTATACAGTAAACTGCATTCTTAAAATGTCCTGTACTCATCGCTGAAACAACCGTGTTCATCGTGAAAGCGGTTAAGAGCTTCCAGCGCTTCGCTGTTTTCCTCCTGCCATTTTTTCGCTTCGTACTGACGAAGTTCAGCATCAAGGGCTGTGATCAGGGTAGCACTGAGATTAATTCCAGCCTCACGCGCACGGCTGAGTAAGGTTCGTTCTACGGTCATGGTAACGCTTTGCGTTGCTCGTTGTGTTGTTGCCATAAATACCTCGCGTTAAATGTCGTCTAATAAACACGGCTTATCAGACGTAATATAACACTAAAAATGCAATGTAGCGGAAAAATCTGGGGTTCCGGCGTAGGTGTGCCACGAATGCACCCTGTGGCAAATAAGGTGTCAGTTTGGATATCGGATATTTTTGTACGTTAAGCACAAAATTTTGGCGGGTTACCGCTTAGAGACAACATTTTTGGAGATAATTGGTTCTGGACTCGTCATTTTCGAGGGTTCTTCCACTGGACCCCGACAAGCTTGTTTTAGCGGAGAAGTCGTCAAGGGTGAACTGCACTCGCTACGCTCGCCGCAGTTTTGCCTGAAGCGTACCGCAGGAGCAACGCGACGAGGAACGAACAGGCAAAACTAGGAAGCGGAATGTAGATGATGTAAAATTGATCTGCTTACACTCAGTTTTAAAAAAAGGAGATTAGATGGCTCACAACAAAACTATGATTAGTGAATTTCAGTTTGATACTCAAGATGAGATCAACCAATTCATGGACAGCATGTTCAGCAACCAAAAAAACATCACTGAAAACGAAGTTTTATATCGAGCAGATACCTATAAATTTGCCACCGCTGAGGTGAAAAAAATGTTCATAGAAAGCGGTATTGCAAGGATTCAAGGGCAGGGAAAGTAATAAGATACAGAATGGGGGCTTGACCCCCCCGTCACACAAGGTTTTTTATTGAAAATAGTTATCTTGTGAGATAACTATCAGGATGAGCATTTTCAGGATCAGATCCAGTTTTACCCATGTCAGCGGATGTCGGCCTCCCTTGCGGTTGAACCATCTGTAGATTATCCGCCTGCTCTGGTGAATAAACTGTCCTACGCGCCGCTGATTATCAGAGATACCGTGATAATTTATCCAAACTGACCCCTACAGTAACAAAGCCACCCAAATCCTCTCCTGTCTCAAGGTCAACTTGCGTAACTCTTCGCATGGTGCTGGGTTATCCAGCTAAATGGAAAACCCGATCAATGTTCGATTCACGCTGAATATGTGTGGGGACACGGGTCTGTCGGGAGCCGGTCTACTCAACTCAGACCCCTAATTGTCGCCTAATACCCCTTACTCAGAATCATCTTTGATCCTAATGGTCGCTCCCTTTTCGAGGAGTCTTTCAGTGTCTTTTGCGTTGTGTCCGCTTATATCGATCTTATTGCCATTTTTTAGCGTCATAACAAAACGCTTATTACTGTTCCTTTTGATGTAAGCAACAAGGACATATGCGAAGGGAGATAAGTATTTGATTAGGTCTATGTAGGCGTGCATCTCACCTGAATCAAAGGCTAGCCCATCTCTGGCAGGTATCTCATATTCGACTCCAGCATCGAATAGCGCCCGCGTTAACTCTCGAACCTCAATAGGCACAAGTAGCGTTATATCGTCACTTCTGATCATCATTCCTTACCGAAAGGTCAATGTTTAAGTAATGTAGTGGCACACTGAATTTGGCCACCTGAACAGAGGTGATATGCTCACCTCAGGACATTACAGGTGCTTCAATGAAAAAAAGAAATTTCAGTGCAGAGTTCAAACGCGAATCCGCTCAACTGGTCGTTGACCAGAACTACACCGTGGCAGATGCAGCCAGTGCTATGGATGTCGGCCTTTCCACAATGACGCGATGGGTGAAGCAGTTGCGTGATGAGCGGCAGGGAAAAATACCTAAAGCCTCTCCCATTACTCCTGAACAAATTGAAATACGTGAGCTGAGGAAAAAAATACAACGTATTGAAATGGAAAACGAAATATTAAAAAAGGCTACCGCGCTCTTGATGTCAGACTCCCTGAACAGTTCTCGATAATCGGGAAACTCAGAGCGCATTATCCAGTGGTCACACTCTGCCACGTGTTCGGGGTTCATCGCAGCAGCTACAAATACTGGAAAAACCGTCCTGAAAAACCAGATGGCAGACGAGCTGTATTACGCAGCCAGGTACTGGAACTGCATAGCGTCAGCCATGGCTCTGCTGGCGCAAGGAGTATCGCAACTATGGCAACCATGAAGGGCTTCAGGATGGGACGATGGCTCGCCGGCAGGCTCATGAAAGAGCTGGGGCTGGTCAGTTGTCAACAGCCCACTCATCGGTATAAATGCGGTGGCCTTGAACACATCGCTATCCCGAATCACCTTGAGCGGCAGTTCGCAGTGACAGAGCCTAATCAGGTGTGGTGTGGCGATGTGACCTATATCTGGACAGGCAGGCGCTGGGCCTACCTCGCCGTTGTTCTCGACCTGTTCGCGAGAAAACCGGTGGGCTGGGCAATGTCGTTCTCACCGGACAGCAGGCTGACCATCAAAGCGCTGGAGATGGCGTGGGAGGCCCGGGGAAAACCAGCCGGAGTGATGTTCCACAGCGATCAGGGCAGCCATTACACAAGCAGACAGTTCCGGCAGTCACTGTGGAGGTATCGGATCAGACAGAGTATGAGTCGGCGTGGAAACTGCTGGGATAATAGCCCAATGGAGCGCTTCTTCAGGAGTCTGAAGAACGAATGGGTACCGGTGACGGGTTACATAAACTTCAGCGATGCAGCCCACGCAATAACGGACTATATCGTTGGGTATTACAGCGCGCTCAGGCCGCATGAATATAACGGTGGGTTACCACCAAACGAATCGGAAAACCGATACTGGAAAAACTCTAACGCGGTGGCCAGTTTTAGTTGACCACTACAAAATGGGTCGCCCGCAAATATAAGCGGGTCCACGGTAGTCTGGCTCAGGCATATGAATGGTTAAGACGGATACAGCGCGCCAGGCCCGGTCTGTTTGCACACTGGGAAATTTGTACGCGGCGTGAGTGGTCAACGACAAGAGCCGGATGACGGGAGACTGTCACGTCCGGTTCCGTGGGAGCGCAGGGGGGAAGTTCCCTTGCGCGACCCGATAACCCCATTCAGGCTGCCGATGACCTGAGCCGTGCGGAAAAAAACGGTCGACTTGTCGGTTTTGAATACACGTTATAAGCCTGAACCTTTATAAGGTACCCACTGAACCGAGTCAGAGTTAAAAGACCACAAGTCGCATTTTTCTACTGTTTGTGGTGGGTCAATTTTTCGGTCACCGTTAATCGCTATTTTTTAAATTTATCCTTTAATTAAATGAGTTAAAGGATAAATAATGAATATGTTAAATAATCGATTTGCTCTACTGATTCCTCTTCCGACGTCTGCCTGCATTTTTGGTTATAATTTGACAGCAGTTGCACTGACCTTTCTAAACATCAGCGGTAACCAGCAGGCCATCAATGCAATTATTCCCAGCAACCAGTAGATATCTAAATAGGCAATAAAGCTGGCCTGTCGCCAGGCTTCTTCAGCTAAGGAGGAAATCGAAAGCCCTTGATGCTGCGAGGCTGATTCATTCAGACGTTCATAATGCACATGGCTTCTCTGATGGAGGGCATTCGCCACCCACGCGATACCTATACTGCCACCCAGATTTCGTAATAAAGTCGACATTGCCGAAGCTTCGCTGCTTTTATTTGGCGGCAATCCCACATAAGACAGCGTAGCGACTGGGATCATAATCAGTGGAATTCCTATCATTTGCAGCACTCGCGCCCAAACCAGCGTGGAAAAGTCGACCTGTAAGGTTAAGGTGGAGAAGTGCCACAAAGCCAGGCCGCTGAGAATCAAGCCCATGACGACCAGTAAGTGTAGGTGTGTTGTTTTACTGGCAATCGCACCTGTTAACATCATCGATAAAAGGATAAAGAGCCCGCCGGCACCCAGTGTCAGACCAGATGTCCATGCATCGTAGTTCATTAACTCCTGTGTCATCTGTGGCAGGAGTTGTGTGGTGCTAATCACCAGCAATCCAATCAGAAACATCAATATTGCTCCGAGTGAAAAATTGCGATGACGAAACAGTTTTACATCAAGAATTGGTGCCGGGTGAAACCATTCCCATAATGGCAAAAATGTCAGTAAAATCATTGCAATGAGGGCGCTACCGACAATGAATGGTGAGGAAAAACCGTCATAGCGTTCGAAACGATCCAGGCAAAGCTGTAGGGCAGAAAAACCGACAATAACCAGAACTAAACCAAGCCAGTCAAGCTGCATGCCACGTTCACGGCGTGCCCGCTGTTCCTGGCGCCACAAGGGCGGATCATCAATAAAGCGCATTGAAAGATAGAGCGAAATTAAGCCAATCGGAATGTTGGCCAGGAAAACCCAATGCCAGCTCAGCGCATCGGTGATCACACCACCCACCAATGGCCCAATCGCCGGTGCGAACAGAATAGTGACACCGTACAGTGCGAACGCCTTAGGGCGCGCTTTTTCATTAAACGAGTCCACTAACATCGACTGTTCAATTGGAGCCAGCCCACCCCCGCCAATGCCTTGCAGCACGCGCGCCAGTAGCAACCACTCCAGCGATGGCGCAACGCTACACATCAACGAAGCGAAGGTAAAGATCGCCACACTGCCCATGTAGTAGCGTTTACGGCCAAAAAAGTTCGCCAGCCAGCCACTCATCGGCAGGATTAAGGCGTTGGCGACCAGATAGCTGGTAATGACCCATAAACCTTCCTGATAACTCACCCCCAAACTGGCCGAGATATGCCATAACGAAACACTGGCCACAGTCGTGTCCAGCACCTCCATGAAGGTGGCAATAGAGGCGATACAGGCAACTAACCAGGGATTATGTTTGCCTGCGGCTGAGCGCGGTAAGGATTCAGCGGACATCAACTTCAGGCATCACTGACATTCCGGGTGAGAGTGGAGAATCGGCATCCAGCGGAGGATCAAAGACTATTTTCACCGGGATGCGCTGAACCACTTTGACATAGTTACCCGTCGCATTTTCTGCAGGGAGCAGATTAAACACTGAACCGGTTGCACGCTGCATGCTGTCGATACGCGCGCTGAGGGGGTTATCGGGAAAGGCATCAATATCGACTGTGACCTTTTGTCCGGGGCGCATATGTCGCAGCTGAATCTCTTTAAAATTGGCGGTGACCCATCGTTCAGTGGAAACCAGACGCATCAACGTACTCCCCGCAGCGATGTAATCCCCCACTTCCGCATCACGTCGGGTTACATAGCCATCAAAAGGTGCATACAGGCGCGTGTAGCTAAGCTGCAGTTTCGCCTGCTCAATAGCGGTTTCATCCTGCTGAAGCGTAGCCTGCGCCCCTGCTAATGAAGCCTGAGATTTGAGCAGTTCTGCGCGGCTGTAATCCACGTTTTTTTGCGCCGCTAGCAGCGAGGCGGCACTGACTTTCTCACTGGCTGCTTTGCTATCAAGATCGCTGGCTGTCACCGCTTGGCCTGAGTTGCGATAACGCTGATGTTCTTTGCGATCGCGTAACAGGTTGGCCTCAGCTAACTGTACATTAGCCAGATTTTGCTCAAGCGTTGCTTGACCCGCGCTGACACTCGCTTTGGCCTGAGCCAGGCTTGCCTCGTCGACCTGACGTGTCGCAAAGGCTTTTTGCAGCGCGATCTGTTCATCACGGCTGTCTAACACCAGCAAAACATCCCCTCGTTTTACCCGCTGATTATCCTGAACGGGAATCGACAGCACCCGACCGGCAAGTTGGGGAGAGACTTGCGCAATGTGACCATCAATAAAAGCATCATCGGTCCGTTCTACACCACGCCAGTCGAACCACCACCAGGCCAAGAGCACGACCAAACCCAGCATTAATATAAGGAAATAGATCGAAAATACCCGCTTACGTAATGGACCTTCACTGTTCAAGCGCTCCTCCCGCCTGCCACAGCTGCTGATAAAGACCGTTGACCTTAAGCAACTGCTGATGCGTTCCGCGCTGCACAATCTCGCCTTTATCCAGCACCAGAATTTGATCGGCAAACTCAATGGTGCGGAGTCGATGCGCCACCATCAAAACCGTCTTGTTTTGTGCAAGTCGAGTCAAAGCCTGCTGAATTTGTGCCTGTGAAAGCGGATCTAGCAAAGCGGTGGCTTCATCCAGCACAATAATCGGCGGGTCTTTCAACATCATGCGAGCGATCGAAAGACGCTGGCGCTCTCCACCAGATAAACGCTGCGCGCTTTCACCTAATGATGTGGCGTAGCCCTCGGGTAATCGTGCGATAAAATCGTCGCAGTAGGCTGCCTGGCACGCGGCAATCACCTCTTCATCGCTGGCATGGGGGCGTCCAATACGAACATTATCCATCACACTGCCATCAAACAGTTGGACGTCCTGGAATACATAGCCAATTCGGCTAAAGATCTGATCGCTCCCTAACTGAGATAGCGCAACACCGCCTAAATAAATTTCTCCGTTCTGAGGCGACCAGAACCCTCCCAACAAATGCAGTATCGTACTCTTGCCGCTGCCAGAAGGACCCACAATGGCGGTGACGCTGCCTTCTGCCACGTTGAAACTGGTCCCTTTCAGCACAGCATCCGCTTCGTAGCTAAAAGAGACGTGGTCAAAGGCGATAGGGGTAGCTTCACCCAGTTCAGCGATACCTTGTTCCGGCATGGTGGGTTGATGTAGCAAATCGTTGATACGTGCAGCTGATTGCTGCATCACCCGCAGCAGTGTGAAATAAGCGGCTGCCTCCAGCAGGGGATCGATAACTTTGTAAGCAACCAGCACGAACAACAGCCAGGTAGTGAAACTCAGTGTGTCAGCCGTAAAGAGCCAGCCCGCTGTGATGAACAGCGCCAGCAAACCGCATTCCGTGAGAAAGCGGAAAACTTGTACCCCGCCCCCACCCCAAGCTTCAATTCCCATACTGGCGCGGCGGATGGCATCAAACTGCTCATCAAGTTGCTCTAGCTTGCCCTGATAGCGATTAAACAGCCGTAGCGTACGAATACCGCTGATAAATTCAATCAACATCGCCGAAACCGTCACCATGCGGGTGCCTTGCTGCTGCGTGCCCCTTAGCAGAAGGCGACTCATTCCCCACAGGGCCAGTACGCCAAGTGGCAATGTCGCAACCAATGCCAGAGTCAGAGGCACGTTGATAAAAGCGAGAGCGATCAAGAACAGCAGCGCGGTACACAGGGAGATGACGACTTCGGGTAACAGGTGTGAAAAAATTTCTTCCACACGCCGCATGGCATCGGTCAGTAAGGCACTGGTCGTTCCCAACCGATGCTGACGAAAATAGCCGAGCGGCAGATGACGAAGTCGGCTTGCACTCTCTTGCCGTAACCCCATCATCAATTGATAGCTGCCCAAAAAGCAGCGGAGTTGGCCCTGCCAGGAGAAAAACAGC
This sequence comes from Serratia symbiotica, assembly GCF_000821185.2. Lineage (NCBI taxonomy): Bacteria > Pseudomonadati > Pseudomonadota > Gammaproteobacteria > Enterobacterales > Yersiniaceae > Serratia > Serratia symbiotica. The sequence continues at coordinate 27,671 of NZ_CP050856.1, forward strand.
TGTCCCGCAAGGCAACTCACCAAACTCAAGCCGAGTAGCCACCAAAATTGCGAGTCAGCGTGCTGTTGGACACGGTTAATCGCCCACCAGGCGATAAAAAAGGGCAAAACCATGAACAGTTGGGCAATTAGTCGACAGAGCATGCCACTCACCAGCCTCAGTCGACCCGATGAAGGCTGTGCCAACATATGATTAAACAATGACATCGCTCTCTCCTTCAGCGCGAATATGCCATTTGGCCAGCGCAAACTGCTGTTCCCAAAGTGACCGGTATGTGCTGTTCTGTTTCAGCAACATCTGATGTGTACCCTGCGCAACCAATTCGCCGTGCTCCATGACCAGTAACTGATCAGCCTGCTGCACGGCATACAGGCGATGGGCGATGCTTAACACGCTCATGGTGGGTCGTTCGCTGCGCAGGTCTCGGTAGAAGGCGGCTTCCGTCAGTGCGTCAGCAAAAGCGGTGGCCTCATCCAGGATGAGTATTGCGGTATTTGCCAGCAGTGCGCGGGCGATGGCGATGCGCTGTTGTTCGCCACCGGAGAGGGTTACACCACGCTCCCCTACCGGTGTTTGCAGTTGTTGCGGCAACAGGGCCACCCAACGTTCGGCCTGCGCCAGCCGCAATGCCTGCCACAATTGCGACTCACTGGCCTGAGGGTTGCCGATGCGCAGGTTATCTGCCAGCGTACCTTTAAATAAGAACACTTCTTGCGTCACTACGGCGATCATGCTGGCGCGTTGCGCATCGCTGAAACGGGACAGATCTTGCCCGCCAAGCGTTATCAATCCGGATGAAGGGGCATGCAATCCCGCCAGCAAACTGGCGAGCGTCGATTTGCCAGAGCCTGATGTACCGACCATGGCATAGAACTGCCCAGCAGGCAGTTGCAGACGAATACCTTGTAGCACTGGCGTATTTTTGTAGCTGAATGAAACGGCATCGGCCTGCAAATCGTATTGGGTGGGCATGGCCACGAGCGTCTGTGGTGGCTTCTCGGCAAGCAGTGGCGCAATCCGGGCAACGCCGGCAAATATCTCGCGCAGCAATGTGCCTAAAAAGGTGATGCGCAGCAAGGGCTTGAGCAGCCCACTGCCCAACATTAATGTCAGCACTAATTGCGTGACGCTGAGCGAACCCTGTGCCACACGCCATAATCCGAACGGCAATAAGATGAATAGATTCGCGTTGAGTAATACGACAAATACCGACCAGGCAGGCACTGCCCGGCGGGTAAAGGATTCAACCAGTTGGTGATAGCGGTGCATACGTTGGTCAAGCAGACGAAAAGCCGTTACTGACTGTTGAAAAGCTTTCATGACAGGGATGCCGCGGACATACTCGACCATCGCGCTATCCAGCTCCGTAGAAGCCTGATGATAGGCCTCTGTGCGCGCTTGCATACCGCGCGAAAAGAGTTTCTGTGCGATGATCGCCAGTGGTACGGTTGCCAGCGCCGCCAGTGCCATACCCCAGTCGATCCAGAAGAGAAACAACGCGGCAGCCAGCGGGCTAATCAGCGCTGCCACCATATCGACGCTGTGGTGGGCGATAAACTGCTCCAGCCTTTCAACGTCATTCATGATGATATTGCGCACGCTGGCGTTGCTTCTGCCCGCTAATGCTGCGAGCGGGAGACGAGTGAGCGCCGTGGCTAACTTTAGTCGGGTGCGATAGAGCACATCAAATGCCGCCAGATGGCTAAAATAGCCTGCTAACGTCAGCAACAGATATTTTCCCAGCAGCGCGGCCAATAACACCAGCGCCAGCCGCAACAAATCGGTGTTGGGCTCGCTAGCCCGCCACAACAGGTAGTAAGGCACTAACTCCATCAGCACCGCAACAGCAACAATGCAATAGGCCCGCCAGAGCCGCTGCCGGGCATCAGATAACAACGCCCGCAACGTGGCGAATGGTGAGGTCATGGCTGCGCTGCTCCTAGCCAATGCTGCGCCTGTTGACGGGCTTCGAGTTCAGTAGCCACGACTCGGTAAGGATAGGGAATGGTGCTGGCGGTCAGGTAACGCAGCGCTTTACGCCACATGGAGCGCCGTTTTCCCTCATCCGGCTCAACGCGCACTGCCCCACGGCAGTAACGTTGTTGCTGGTCGCGAGTGCGTTTGCCCCACGCCTTATATTCACGGAAAAAGTACGCCGAATCGGTAGGTAATTCCACCCCGCTGAAGATCAGTACGAACGGTTGCCGCTGATCGAGAACGGCCTGCAACGCCTGAATGTGAATGGATGTCTCCTCGGCGCTAACACGCTCTGGCATAACATAATGCACCAGCGGCCACTGGCTGGTATCAATTGCGGGTTGGTTCACGGTCGGTATCCTTATCGGATGAAACAGGGAAAAGTTCTTGTAGCAGGTCGCTGCACTCAGGTCGGTGCAACAGCGTCCAGTGTGTGGCATCAGCGATGCGCTCAATCACCAGGCCTTGTGGAAACTGGACGTCAAGCCAGTTGAAATTATCGCCCCACTCCGCTGGGCGTTCAGCGGCAGCAATAACTCGTACATTGAGATCATCAATGATTCGCTGAGGTGCGGTGCACATCGCCTGTACGTTGGCTTGAACGACGGCGATACGGCGTAACAGAGCGTCGTCATCGCCTTGAAGCTCGGCAGGCAGAACACTGCGCCATGCATGCAATCTTTGCGGCTTATCTAGATTGTCAAAATGAGGGATGTTCTGTTGTTGTCGCGGTGTGGCCAAGGATTGCCACAGCCCATATTCACTGGCTGCGAAGCAGGACATGGCTTGCGGTGGCAGGGGGTCGATCAGTGTCAGAGAGGCAATTAACTCACCTGCCTGCTGCAACTGCCACGCCATTTCGATCACTACTGCGGTTCCCATCGACCAACCAGCCAAATGCCAGGGTGCCTTTATCCCGTTAACTCGCAAGGCCTGGAGTGCGCGATCCGCTTGTGCATGGATATCGTTAAGCGGTAACTCTTGTGACAGTAATCCCTGTGCCTGCACACCGATACACTGCACGTTTGGGAGACGAGCAGCGGTTCGTCCCCAGGCGTTGCTGTCACCATCACTGGCATGCAAGCAAATTAACTTCTCGGTTCCACCGCTGTTGAGCATCACTAAAGGATGGTGCAGTGATTGCAGGCAGAGGGCATCCAGTGCCTGCGCCATGTCGCTCAACTTGCTGTGAGAGAAAATCAGACCAATCGGGACTTTGAACCCGAATTGGCGACTCAAACTCGACGTCAGTTGAGTCGCGAGCAAACTATCTCCGCCACTGCGGAAGAAATCGTGGTTAGCACCCAGTTCGTCGATACCCAGCAAGGTCTGCCAGTGTTGAGCTAGCGTATTTTCAGCGGACGTTAGTGGGCGCTCGGCAAGGTACGCTTCAGATGCCACCTTGGGTGCAGGCCGTGGCAATGCGTCCAGGTCGCGTTTACCGTTAACACTGAGTGGAATGCGGGGTACAAATATCAACTGCTCTGGCAACATATAGTGCGGCAGCCGCTCGCGAAGTGCGCTGTGTAAACGCGCCGTGTCCGTCGCCATTTCAGGGCGCTGCACGATAAATACCTGTTGACCCGCAAACGCCAGCGGCATGTCTGGTTGCGGCCATTCCCCCACAGTCAGGAACCCATTGCGTCGAAACGCCTGCTGCCAGCTTTCGCGTGAAAGCAGTGGTGATGTTTGCTGGCTATGATCCTCTGCGGCTTGTTCGAGCACCGCCGCAGCCGTTACCCATTGCAACGCCTTATCTTGCGTGGCTTCCAGGACGATCAGTGCACCACCCGGTTTTAGCAACCGCCAGATATCACTTAACGTGGTGTCCAGATGATGGGCGTTGTGCAACACATTCGCCGCCAGTACCGCATCGAACTGCGCAGGCTCCCAGTTTTGTAACGCGAGCGGTTGGTTAATGTCATACCGTCCGGTTCGCAAAGAGGAATAGGGCGCGAAGCGCTCCTCGGCGTAACGAGAGAACCATGGGCTGACATCGGTATGATAGTACTCTCCTGCACCCGCGCGATGAAAAGCCGGTAGGGTACTGGCGGTCAGGCCACCAATCCCGGCACCTATCTCCAATACCTGAGGTTTTTCGGCAGCCTCTACCACCTTCAACAGCAGCCCTGCAGCTATCTGACCAAGGTAATCCGCCAGCTTATTACGTTGGTAGAGCGCCTCAGAAACCGCGCTCTCACCATCAGGAAACAGCAAGCTGTTCGCCAGGCGCGGTTCGTGCATGACTTCGATCATGGTGTGTTGGCTGGTAAACAACCAATCGAGGAAGGTTTTCCCCTGGGCGTGCCAGTCGAGGCAGCGACTCAAACGGATTTTTCCATCATCAATGCGTTGCTCAATCGCCGCTAAAGCAGGTGCGTAATCTGTGGCAAACCAACGCTGACCGCGTAGCTCGGTCATCCCCTCTTCTTCCAGTATGCGGTGCCATCGTTCCAGCAAGCGGCCAAAGCAAGCTGCAATCCCCGCCTGCTGGCGTGCTTCCTCCAGTCGCCAGCCTGCCGGTGAAACAAAGGCTATTTCATGCAGCAGTTGCCAGATCATCAGCGGTGCCAGTGATTCACTTTCTGCCTGAAAAGCCGCAAGCGAGGCGATATCGGTGGCTGAAGGCAGTAACTGTGCGGCTTGTTCGCCAGCCTGCTGCCAACCGAATGTCTGGACGTTATTTATCTCCGGGTGGGGCACCACCCAAGCGAGTAACTGGTTTGCACCAGAATCTCGCGTCACGATATCCACGGCTGCACTGCTGACGGCCAGTTGAGCCAGCAGCGTCTGTTCAATCTCGCTCAGCTCAATGCGGTAACCGTTCAGCTTAACTTGCCGGTCACGTCGACCGAGAAACGTTATGCAGCCTTGAGAATCGTAACGGGCTAAATCGCCAGTACGATACAGCCGCTGTTGATGTACTGCTGACCAAAAAAAGGCACTGTCGGTGCGAGCAGCATCGCGCCAGTAGCCCTGTGCCAGACCTGCACCCGCAATGCAAAGTTCTCCTGCAACGCCGGCTGGACGGTCGCGACCTTGTGCATCAAGAACAAAGTAGCGTTGATTAGTCAGTGGATAGCCATAGGGCACTGCGGGGCAGCACGGATCACATTGGCTGGCATCAAAGATATTCGACCAGATAGCCGCCTCCGTTGCGCCACCCAAAGCAAGAATTTGTGCATGCGGCGCCACGGCTGGAATACGCTCAGCCAACTCACGTTTGAACCAGTCGCCAGAGAGCAAAATCGTTCGTAAGTGAGGCAGTGTCTCTGCTGCAACCTGCTCCAGCAACATTGCCATGAGTGCCGGCACTGAGTTCCATACGGTGACCTGATGCGCTTTCAGCTGCGTAAGCCAGGCGCTGGCGTCGCGCAGCGAGGTTGGATCGGGTAGTACCAGCGTGGCTCCGGCGCCCAATGTGGCAAACAGATCGAATATTGCCAGATCGAAGCTCAATGCAGACAATCCAAACACCCGATCTTTCGGGTTGAGTGCCAGGCGTTGGCTAAGGTCCGTTAAGGTGTTAGCAGTAGCCCGATGCTGCATCGCCACCCCTTTTGGCGTCCCTGTTGATCCGGATGTGTAGATGATATAGGCCAGTTGTTCCAGCTCAGGGATGTGTGGTGCAGTTAGAGCAGCAGGCAAATCAGACAAGGTTAAAATGGGCACTTCGCTTGTCAGCAAAGGATCATCACTCGTCAGGATAACGGCCCGTGCCTCAGCATTTTTTATCACCTCCTGCAGTCGGACGCGTGGCCAGTCGATAGCGGCTGGCACCAGAATTGCGCCCGCCGCCATGACGCCCATCGCAGCAATAATTTGTTCGCGGCTTTTCGGCAGTGAAACTACCACAGGTCGATTGCGTACGCCGTATGCGCCCAGTGCGGCAGCCATCTGAAGCGCCTGCTGCGCCAGTTCCCCATAGCTGAGGTTGCCGTTTGAGGTGATGACAGCAATGGCATCGGGCTGTCGCTGCGCCTGCTTGAAGAAGCCCATATGCAACGGTTCAAGCTGAAGCGCCCGTTCGGTATTATTCACTTGTTGGCGCATTGCGGTTTGGGGAGGTGTCAGCAGAGTGGTGATGGGTTGTTGCCAGTTCTCCGCATAGCAGAGCGCATCCAGGCATTGGCCATATGTTTCAAACATCTCATCAATCATGCCCGCCGGGAACAGGTTATCAATCACAATCCAGTTATATTCCAGCGTGCCTTTTCGCACCATGACCTGATGGTCAAGCCACACCTGCGGCGTTGCCGTATAGAGCCATTCCGGCTCGCCGAGTAGGTCGGCGCCCTCCACCAGGCGATCAAGATCCATGCCCAGTAAACTGGTAAACACCACCGGCATCTGTGCGGTTTCACTCAGATTGTCGCGTTTAGCCTTTTCGCGCAGCAGATCGATCCCGCCAAAACTGCTGTGTGCCAAACGTTCGCGCAACGATTGCTGGATGAGATGTGCACGTTCGGCAAGTGACATCGGCTGGTGACAATCCATACTCAGTAGCAGCACGGCGGTAAAGTCACCCACCATTTCGGCCACATCGGGATGCCATGGATGACGATTAAAATGAGTGAGATTAAGCGTGAATCGCCCGGATTCTGCCCAGCCGGTAAGCACTTCACTGAATACCGCCAGCAGCATGGCAGAAGGTGTGACGCCTGCCTGGGAGGCATGGTGCTTGAGCTGTTGCCATTGCGGAGCGCTGACACGGCGTTGCAGGCGGCGGAATACTGGCTGCTCCAGCTGGTCAGGCTGGCAGGCGAGCGGCAAATTGGGCGCGGCCGGGATTTCATCGAGCCGAGTCAGCCACCAATCACGATCGTCTCGCCAGCGTCGCGAACCTTTATCACGCGCCTCTGCCCGTTGATAGTCGCGAAAAGTCCAGCTCAAGCTGGCCAACAGGCGATCTGGCTGATGGTAATTGCGCTCCAGTTCTGCCAGCACAATATGAAAACTTTGCACGTCAAAGGTAAGCAAATCGAGATCGAGATGGACACAAGTTTCACTGTCACTCAGGCGGGTGGCCTGTAAATCAAACAGTGGCCAATGGCTGGCGTCCAGCACCTGCGCGCTAAGTGCCTCGCGCTTTAGCAGCAATTTCTCCTGCTGTCTCTCGGGCGAATCGCCACGCCAGTCGCTCTCTGCGATATGATACCAAGGCACCTGCGGCAGGATATATTGCAAACCGTCATCATTGACGCAGGCGCGCATCATTGCGTGACGTTTTATGACGTTGTTCCATGCGTGTTCGAAGCGAGTCAGGTCAAACTCGTGCAGTCGCCACTCAAAGCAAACGTGACAACTCACGCCGCCAAGGGCCAGCGTATGAGTACGACCGAGCCAGTATGCGTGTTGAATATCAGTGAGCGGGAACGGTTCGTTGTCGCGCACGTTGTTCCAGCACAGCCAGCTGTCCCCATTGTCATACAGCAGCCAGCCGCCGGGTTTCAGTACTTCGCACCATAATGCGGGATCGCTAGCGGAATTGGGCAAGATAATCCAGTCATAACCCGGCTGGCTGATTCGCTGACGTGACAACGCGTTGCGAATATCAACCTGCTGACAATCCGCCTGCGGTTCATGTTTGCGTAAGGCGATTTGTTCCAGACGAGAGCTCACCGCTCGGGTGTAGAGCGTGGCCCGCCGTTGCAGATGTTCCCTGATTTTGCAGGACGCTGGCAGGGTGCTGCTGTGCAGCAATAGCACGTTGCATTCACCCTGTTCTTGCTGACTATCGATCAGCGCCAGTACCTGCTCATTCGCAACTCTTTCCCCATTCATAACGGCTCCCGCCATAAAAACGGATGTGAATTAACCGTTCACATCGCAAGGTTTTGATTAGGTTTATTTATGCAAATTTCAAATTTAATTACTCATACTGTTGCAAATGATAATCATTATATTTACGGTCGCAACTGAAATTACGGTCGCAACTGAAAATTTGACTATAAATCACCATAATCCTTACTGTTATTGGGCTTTGCGGTCCATTTTAAAATCCATGCTATTTCAGGGTTGATTTGTTTGCTGGTGCGACGTGAGCGTGATTATTAACAATCAATTAACGTTTGAGGTTAAAATGGCTGAGCAACGCCAGATAAGCTATGGTTGGACCACGCTGACGGCAGCGATCGATCAGCATGCGCAGCAGACGCCGGACAGTCCTGCACTGCGTTTCCTTTCTCTCGATGGTCAGATGCAGACGCTGACTTTTTCCGAGGTAGCGGCCCAGGCGCAGGCGCTGGCCGCCAGATTGCAACAGCAGGCGCAAGCTGGCTCGATGGCTCTTATCCTCCATCCTTCCGGGCTTGATTACGTGGTCTCGCTACTGGCCTGCTTTTATGCAGGGATCGTGGCCGTACCCGTCAACCTATCCGGCGCTGCCCGCGTTAAACGTGTGTTGGGCAAGCTGGAGGCGATTGCAAAAGATTGCCAGCCCCAACTCATCCTCACGGGTCGTGAGATTGCCAGAGATTCGGCCGAGTCTTTAAGGGCGTTTGCTGACCAGTTTCAGTTGCGCTGTTTGTTAACCGACGAGGCCGTTCCCAGCGAACAGGTGAACTTTGTACCGCCCATCCTCGACGGCAATACATTGGCTTTTTTGCAATACACCTCCGGCTCGACCGGGGAACCCAAAGGCGTTATCAATCGCCACAGCAACCTGCTCGCCAATCTGGATTTTCTGACCTGCCTGACTCTGCCGGATGAAGACTGTGTGGTGGCAAGTTGGTTACCTCTTTATCACGACATGGGCCTGATTATGGGCATCCTGTCCCCACTGGTGTATGGCAACACCGCACTCTATTTACCGCCTGTGACCTTCGTGCAGGATCCGTTGCGTTGGCTGGAATTGGCCAGCGAATATCGCGCGACTGTATTACCTTGCCCTAATTTTGCGTTACAGCGCTGCCTTGATGCCGCTGAACGCGAACCAGAGCGTCTGACACAACTTGATCTCAGTGCGGTGAAGAGCCTGGTGCCTTCCGCTGAGCCGGTCTCAGCACAGCAAATGATGAATTTCTGGTGGTGCTTTGCCCGCTGCGGCCTGCGGCTGTCAGCTATGAAACCGTCCTATGGCCTGGCTGAGGCCACACTGATTGCTGCAGGAAACCGTGCGCCTGAACCCGTATTCCTGGATGTGGATCGTGATGCGTTGCTGAATAATGAGGTGCTGATATCCAGCGCTCCAGCGCCGACTACCCGCCGCTATGTGGGTTGCGGTAATGATTTCGGAGAGGGGCAACTGCGCATTGTTAATCCTGACGAAGCGCGCTTTTGCCGCCCCGATGAAGTGGGGGAAATTTGGCTGAGCGGTGCAGCAATAGCGCATGGCTACTGGCAACGAGAAGCGGAGACGCAACATACTTTTCATGCCACCGTGGCGGGTGATGAACATCACTGGCTGCGAACCGGCGACTTGGGTTTTGTACATCAGGAACAGTTGTTTATTACCGGAAGGCTAAAAGATCTGATCATCATTCGCGGTGAATGCCATTACCCGAACGATTTGGAAACGACGGCGGTAGGGGCCCATCCGCTGGCCCTGAGTGATGGCGCGGCGGCATTTGCTGTTCCCGCCGCCGAAAACGAAGATGAACAACTGGTGATCGTGCTGGAGTGCCAGCGTGCGAAGCAGGAAGAACTGTTGCAATGTGTAGAACGGGTTCGTCAGCGCATTGCGGAGGAGCACCAACTCAACGCTTGGCAAATTATTCCTGTCCGTAAAGGCACGTTGTTGCGCACAACCAGTGGCAAGGTACGACGCAATGCGTTGCGCGAGGCGTGGCAGCAGGATCAACTGCATCGCCTGCTCGCAGAAACATCTGACATCCATCCTTCTACCGCCAGCCACCAAAGTGGAATTGCGCGCTGGTTGGCACAGCAGGTGGCGGAGATCCTCGGCAACGTCGCCGCACGACATATTGATCCGCAGCGTTCATTGTTCAGCTATGGCCTGGATTCTCTGGGGGCCACCACCCTGATAGCACGCATCCGCCAGCACTATGACGTCACTTTGCAGGAGAGCGATCTTTACGACTCACCTGGCACGGCGGCACTGGCATCGAGGATCGACGGAACGCTGTCACCTGAGGCAGAAACGGTAGCCGCGTCAGAGAAAAAAGCGGCAGATGAACCTGTAGCCATCATCGGTATGGCGTTTCGTTTGCCCGGTTCCGAAGGTGAAGAAGCACAGGATGATGACACCTTCTGGCAGTTGTTGTCGCAAGGCGCTTCGGCCATCCGCCCCATGCCTATTGAACGTTTTCGCCGCAGTGAAAACATTCCCGGCTTTGGTGCTTACCTGAATAATCCCGCTGATTTTGATGCCAGCTTCTTCGGTTTATCGCCGCGCGAAGCGATCAATACCGATCCACAGCAACGCATGCTGCTGGAGGTAAGCTGGCATGCGCTGGAAGACGCGGGCTTGCGTCCTTCCGCCTTGCGCGGCGCGGATGTCGGCGTTTATGTCGGCATCGGTACGGGTGACTATTCGCATATACCGTTTATCACCGGTGAGAAGAGCCACCTTGATGCCTATTACGGCACCGGCAACTCCTTCGCCGCCGCCTGTGGTCGTCTCTCCTACTTTTACGGATGGGAAGGCCCTTCAGTGGCGGTCGATACGGCCTGTTCCTCTTCTCACAGTGCGTTGCACATGGCCTGTCAGGCGATACGACTGGGCGAGTGCGACATGGCGATGGCGGCCGGGGTTAAATTACAACTGCTGCCTGAAGTGGATGAGGTGCTGCACAAAGCAGGGATGCTGGCAGCAGACGGCCACTGCAAAACCTTCGATGCGGCAGCCGATGGCTATGTCCGTGGCGAGGGCTGTGTCGCATTCCTACTAAAACCGCTGTCACAGGCGTTGGCCGATGGCGATGAAATCCGTGCGGTGATCCGAGGAAGTCTGGTGCGACAGGATGGTGCCAGCAGCAGTCTCTCTGCCCCTAATGGTGAAGCGCAACGCCGTCTCCTGCAGCGGGTGTTAGCGCGCGCCAATCTTTCCCCTGATGACATCGACTATCTGGAGCTGCACGGTACCGGTACGCGCTTAGGCGATCCTATTGAGTATCAGTCTGTGGCAGCTGTGTTCGCTGGACGCCAGGCCCGTGATCCGCTCTGGCTGGGCTCGGTGAAAACTAATATCGGACATCTTGAAGCAGCTGCGGGTGCGTCGGGACTGGTTAAAACCATTCTGGCACTGGAAAAAGCCACCATACCGCCCCACGCGGGACTCAATCAGCTTAATCCGCTAATTGATCTCACCAGCATTCCGGCCGCGATCCCCAGCAAAAACCAGCCGTGGCCGCAACGTGCCGCCCCAAGACGCGCGGGAGTAACTTCTTACGGTTTCGCGGGTACGCTCTCTCATGTGATTCTTGAGCAGGCACCGTCCTTCTCACGTCCTGAACCCATGGCTGACTCACAGCCGCAACTCTGCGTGTTCTCTGCCCGCTCTACCGAGGCGCTGGAACAGATGCGCCAACAGTGGATAGAACAATGTAACGATGATCTGCCGCTGAATGCCGTTGCCGCCAGCCTCGCGCGTCAGCGTGATCACCACCCTCTGCGTCTGGCCGTGGTGGCGAGCAATGCTGCTGAGTTTTGTGAGCGGTTAACGCAAGCACAGGCCAGTGAAGTGGTGGTACAGGCACCTCGCATCGGCTTTATGTTTACCGGTCAGGGGGCCCAATATGCGGGGATGTCTCGTGAGCTGTATGCGCTTGAACCGGCGTTTCGTCAGTCGCTGGATGAGGCCGACCACGTGTTACAGCCCTGGCTTGGGGCATCGCTGATTGCCCGTCTGCACGATGAGACATGGGACGAGATCAATCAAACAGAGTGGACCCAGCCCGCCCTATTCGCTGTGGGCTATGCGCTGGCCAGGCTGTGGCAAAGCTATGGTGTGCAACCGACAGTATTGGCAGGTCACTCGATTGGCGAATTTGCGGCGATGGTTATCGCGGGTGGTTGGACACTGGCGCATGCCGCGCGTTTGATTGTGACGCGTGCGCGTTTGATGCAGGCCCTTCCTGCAGGAGGAGGCATGCTGGCCGTGCGACTCAGTGCGGCGGAATGCGGAGCTAGGCTGGCAACGAGCGATGGCATTCGTCTCTCGATTGCCGCGTTAAATGGCACCGAAGATACGGTGCTGGCCGGCGATATACGGCTGTTGGACACCCTGCGCCAACAGTTTGAGGCGGAAGACATTAGCGCCAGGCCCTTACAGGTATCACATGCCTTCCACTCCCCCTTACTGGAACCGATGCTGGATGAGTGGCGACAGGCGTGCGAAGCGGTAACCTGTGACCTGCCAACGCTGCCCTTTATTTCGACGCTCACTGGCGAAACGCTGACCGTGCCCGCTGATGCGGATTACTGGTGCCGCCATGCGCGACAGCCCGTACAGTTCTGGCCCGCATTACAGCAAATGGCAGAGCAATGTGATGTGCTGTTGGAGATAGGCCCGCACAGTATTCTTACGGCGTTGGCACAGCGTCATTTACTGCAACATCCTGCATCCCATCCGGTGAACGTGGTGGGCAGCCAGCGACGCGGTGGAGGTGAGATTGCCACACTGCGTGAGGCGATGCAGGTGCTCTATCTTCAAGGTGTGGACTTCAATTGGGATGAACCACAAGCGTCAGCCTTTTCCGCGCCTCCACTCTCATCACGTCAATTGCCGCGCTATCCGTTCCATCGACAGACGTGGTGGCTGGAATACGACAGTGATGCGCCGCGTGAACCGTTACCGTTGCAACCGCAGCCATCGCACAGCCGCGCAGAACCAGTACCGCTCTACACCCAGCAGTGGGAAACGCTGGAGATTTCCGAAAACCCCGGCAAGAGCGCGCGTTATCGATTGTTTGGTGAAGAACCGTTGGCCCCCTCACTGTTGGCGGCCTTTGCCGAACAAGGATTAACGGCAGCGTGGTGCCATAACGGTGAAGCGTTGTTGAACAACTGGCACCAGGATGATGTCGCCGTTTACCTGCCTGGCAGCGATGCATGGCCGCTGATCGCCACACTCAAACAGATGCAGCATCACAACATCGCTCTGCGTATTCTGGTGCTAAGTGAAGAAGCGCAGGCAACCGGCAATGAAGGTTGCGATCCTGACCAGGCCGCAGTCTGGGGCGCGGCGCGCGCGCTGGCGATTGAGTATCCTGCCTGCAAATGGCTGCTGCTGGATGTTTCAGGACTGACCACGGCGGCAGTGCGCGTTGCTGCACTGCATCGCGCGGCTGCCCGCTTTGGGCTTGATGATGCATTAATGCTGCGCGACAACCAGTGGCTGCGCCCTTGCCTGACGCCAGTATCTGATGAGCAGCTTGAGGCTTCCCAACTCTTCAATGTCTCAGCGGATGAAACCGTTTTGGTGGTGGGCGCATGGGGTGCGTTGGGCCGTTACATCAGTGAATGGCTGGTGGATAACGGTGCGCGCCATCTTGTGCTCTCCGGGCGTAAGCCGCCGGGAACACACTGGCAGCCGTGGTTAAACTGGCTGCGAGGGCGCGGTGTGGAATTGTTCTGCACGGAGGCAGATATCAGCCATTCACAGCAGGTTGATGCGCTGTTTCAACGGATCGATGCGCTTGAACGTCCCTTGGCGGGGGTATTCCACTGTGCGGGCGTTGGTCGCTTTAATCCACTTGAGGAGATCACTGAAGAGGATTATCACGCCGTCACATCGGCAAAAATGAAAGGAACGGCCCTGCTGGATCGTGCAACGCGCCACCGCGCACACCGTTGGTTCGTTTGCTTTACCTCGATTGCCGGTGTGTGGGGCAGCCGTTTGCAGATCCACTACGGAGCAGCTAACGCATGGCAGGATGCCCTGATGCGTCAGCGTCGACATCTTGGCTTACCCGGCATGAGTGTGTCATGGGGGCCGTGGAGTGGAGGCGCTGGCATGTCGGAAGTGGATACCTCGCTGCTTAATTATCTGCGTATCGCAGGCATTTATCGCCAGTCGCCAGCGCGGTATCTGGCTACGCTGGATCGCTTATTTGCCGCCGGGGATCGCGCCAGTGCGCATGCCGCCGTTTGGCTGGCTGCGGAAGTTGACTGGGGTAAATTCGTGCCGATGTTTAGTCTTTACCATCCCACGCACTTATTCCGCCGCTGTCTTGAGCAACAATCGCAGGCGCTGCCTGCTGTTGAAGCGCCAGACCTGAGCGAACTGACTCAACTGCCAGCAGAAGCCCAGCAGCAACTGATCGAGCAGTTTGTACGCAATGAACTGGGGCGCACATTGCGCATGTCACCGCAGGCGATTGAACCGGATGCTGAGTTACTGGCTCTGGGCATGGACTCGATTCTGGTGATGGACTTTGCACGCAGCTGTCAGAGTCAGCTAGGTATTCGCTGTGAGTTAAGAGCCCTGTTTGAGCACAGCACGCCGGCGCGGCTGGTGCACTATCTGAAGGCTCAACTGCCTTATGTCGCAGCAGTTCGCGACAACGAACTGCATGAGGTTGCTCTGCAACACGACGCAATCGGGCGCTATCAACCTTTCCCGTTAACGGAGCTGCAATATGCCTACTGGATTGGTCGTCAGGATCACTACGCGCTGGGTGGTGTGGCCTGTCATGCCTACCTCGAGGCCGATGCGGCCGTACCGCTTGATGTCACGCTACTGGAGCACTGCTGGAATCAGCTGATTGAACGCCATGACGCGCTGCGATTAGTGATCGAAGAGAGTGGACAACAGCGTGTGCTGCGTGACGTTACACCTTACCGCATTCCGATCGCGGATCTGCGTCACTGTTCTAAACAAGATGCTGAGCAGCAGAGTTTGTTGTGCCGAAGCACACTCTCACATCAAGTGCTGCCATGCGACCGGTGGCCTATGTTTGATTTGCGCGTCGCGCTGCTGCCAGAAGGCGGTAGTCGCCTCTTCATCAGTATCGATATGTTGATCAATGACGCCACCAGTAGCCAGATTTTGTGGGAAGAGTTGGTTGCGCTCTATAGCGCAAACGGAGACATCAAAGAGGCCGGACTTGCGCCATTCACGCTGACCTTCCGCGATTACGTACTGGCGCGTCAAGACCGTCAGGGCGCGCGACTTAACCAATGGCAAGAAGATCGCGAATACTGGTTGGCGCGATTACCCACCCTGCCCGCAGCACCACAGCTGCCGCTCAACAATGAACGTCTGATGCAGACGCATCCGCACTTTACGCGTCGTCAACAAACGTTGTCAGCCAATAAATGGCAAATGTTGCGTGAGCGTGCCTCACAACAGGGGATTACGCCCGCTTCACTGCTGATCGCCGCCTTCTCGCAGGTGTTGGCAGCCTGGAGCAGCGAGCCGGCGTTCTGCCTGAATCTCACTATCTTTGATCGTTTAGGCAGTCACGAAGATGTACAACGCATGGTGGGTGATTTCACCGCTGTAACACTGTTAGCACTGGATAATGACCCGCAGCTCTGCTTTGCAGAACAGGCACAGCAGGTGAACGGTGCCGTACTGGAGAGTTTGCAACATCGTCAGTTCAGCGCAGTGGATGTGCTGCGTGAATGGAACCGGGGTCGTGAACAGCAGGCATTGGTGAGCATGCCGGTGGTGTTTACCAGCCAACTTGGCGTCAGCGATCCCACGAAAGGCGCGGCGCAAAGTCCGCTGGGTGACATCCGCTACGGGCTCAGTCAGACACCGCAGGTGTGGCTCGATCATCAGGCCAGTGAGATGGACGGCGCGCTGGTCTATAACTGGGATATGGTCGATGATCTGTTCCTGCCAGGCGTGGCCGAAGCGATGTTCAGCGCCTATGCGCAGTTACTGGAGCAGCTGGCGGATGCTTCTTTCGACTGGCAGAAAAGGTTGCCTGCGTTGCTGCCCCCTGCCCAAAAAGAGAAGCGTTTGCAGGTCAACGCCACCCACCAACCCCTCAGTGAGATGACCCTCGATGGCCTGTTCTGGCGTCAGGTCGAACGCTGCCCTCAAGCGCCTGCGCTGGTGAGTGCGGAAGGGCGTTGGTGCTATCAAGATTTAGCGAGATGGAGCCTGGGTATCGTATGGCAGTTGCAGGACTTGGGGGTAGTGCGTGGCGAGCGTGTGGCGGTGGTGATGCACAAAGGTGCATCTCAGATTGCCGCATGTCTGGCGATTCAGACTCTGGGGGCCGCCTGGGTACCGCTTGCGGATGATATCCCTGGCAAGCGTCTCGACACTATTTTGCAAGGCAGTGCGATTCGTTTGCTGCTGGTGCAGCCTGAAAATCTTGCCCGTTTTAGCGAGTACGGCACCTGTGTCGTGGTCGATGCAACTGACCCTGTCGAGAGCGATAAGGCTGTGCCTCGCGTTCATCAGCCCGATGACGCTGCCTACGTGATTTACACCTCCGGTTCAACCGGCACCCCCAAAGGGGTACTGATTCATCACCGTGGCGCGGTTAACACGGTGCTTGACGTCAACCGCCGCTTTGGTGTGAACGAACAGGATCGCGTATTGAGTCTCTCTTCACTGTGGTTCGATTTAGCGGTGTATGACCTGTACGGCACCTTCGCCGCAGGAGGCACCTTAGTGTTGCCGGAAGCTGAAGCGACACGTGACCCGACGCGCTGGCTGCAATGGTTGGAACAGGAGCAGGTGAGCGTTTGGAATTCAGTGCCCGCCCTGCTCGACCTCTTGCTCAGTGAGGCGGCCCATCATGCGCAACCCCTGACTTCACTGCGCAAGGTTTACCTCAGTGGAGACTGGATCCCGTTGAGTCTGCCTGAGCGTTTGCAGCTGGCGGCGCCGCAAGCGCGATTGGTCGCGATGGGGGGAGCCACGGAAGCATCGATTTGGTCCAACTGGTTTAATGTTGAACACATTGAGAGCGACTGGAGCGCTATTCCTTATGGCTATCCGCTGACTAACCAGGCGTATCACGTATTGGACGGATCGCTGCGTGACAGACCAGACTACGTCACCGGGGACCTTTACATATCGGGTGCTGGCGTTGCAGTCGGTTATGAAAATGACGCGCAGCGCACCGCAGAGAGCTTTATCGAGCATAACAGTCAGCGTCTGTACCGTACTGGCGATCTGGCGCGTTACTGGTCTGATGGCACGCTAGAGTTTTTAGGTCGTCGAGATTTTCAGGTGAAAATTGCAGGCAACCGCATCGAATTGGGTGAGATAGAGGCAGTGCTACGGCAACATCCCGCGGTGAAAGAGGCGGTGGTTGATACCTTGGGTGAAGCGCGCGGCGAGAAAAGGTTAGCGGCCTGGTTGGTACAGCATAAGCACACCCAGCATGCGCATCAGGTGCTTGAGGCGAACATCAGTCACGAGGACTGGCGTGCACAATTGGATGCTGCACGTTCACCGCTGAGTGATGCGACTTCAATGGCCTCATTAACGCGCTTCTGGTCATTCATCGACCAACTCGGGCTAAGAGCCATGGCCGATGTTTTGGCATTATCAGGGGCGGCACCGCTGGCCACCAGCGCAGAATTTAGCCAACTGGTGGCACGTTGGCAAACCCTGTTGCACGAGGCTCCGCCAGACTGGGCGCTATTGAGGGAACAGGCTGCTTCGCTCGGCTTACCCGAGGAATCACTGGCACGCTTACAGCAGGGCGCAGCCGACCGTTTACAGGTGTTGCGTGGTGAAAAGAGTGCGCTGGAGTTGTTCTATAGCAATGACGATCGACTGTCACCCGAGCAGCTGACCCAGGCACATCCGCTGAACACATCGCTTATCTCCTCACTGGCACAAGCGATCCAGGCTTTCACTCATCGCACCGGCCGTACGCCTCGCATTCTTGAGTTGGGTGGGCGCAGCGGCGTGGCCAGTCAGACCTTGTTGCGAGCACTGAACGGCAGCGCGGTGGAGTATCACTTTACCGATGCTTCACCGTTACTGGTACAGCAGGCAGAACGTCGCCTGCATGCTGAGGAGGCTCAGCGCTTACATTTCACTACGCTGGATATCGACAAACACGCGCTCAGCGATATGCCTCGTTTCGATATGGTGATTGCGTTTAATGCCCTACATCGGAGCGCCAATCTGCCGCAGCTGATGACGCGCCTGCAAAATCTACTGCTGCCGGGCGGTAGCTTGTGGGCTGCGGAAATGACGCGTAACAGCCCATTCCAGCTCGCCACCGTTGCGTTGTTAGAAGGTGGATACAGCCACTTTGAAGACCTGCGAGCTGCAGAATCACTGCCTTTACTTAGCGCCAGGCAGTGGCAAGCACTCTGCCTGGCGCAGGGCTTTGCCGCCAGCCACACGTTAAGCAGCAGCGAAGACAGCGGCTTCCATCTGGTTGTGGCACAGATGCCAGAAACGCTGTGGCAATTTACTCCTGCCTCGCTGGTTGAGGTGATACGGCAACAACTTCCGGGCTATATGGTCCCGCAGCAGTTCTTCTGCCTGGATGCGCTTCCGCTCTCTCCGACGGGCAAAGTGGCCCGCGCTGCACTGCCGCGTCCGCAATCCCAGCGCCCTGCTCTCACAACAGAACGTACCGACTGGCAAGGAGAAACCGCGCAGTTAGCGGAAATCTGGAGTGAACTGCTGGGCGGCATCTGGCCTGCCGCTGACAGTCACTTCTTTGAAGCCGGCGGCGACAGTTTGATGGCGGTACGCCTGGTAGAGAAGGTGCGTCACCGCTTGCAACGTCAGGTGGCGCTGCGCGATCTCTTTACCGCAGCACGTTTCGCAGAGTTTTCAGCTGTGGTTAGTGCGGCGCAGCAAGGAGAAGAGCGTCCTCTTACACTGACCGCGGATCCCGCACAGCGCGAACAACCTTTCCCACTCACTGATGTGCAGCAGGCTTACTGGATTGGTCGTCAAAGCGGACTGCCATTAAGTGGAGTTGCAACGCATCTCTATGTGGAAATTGAGGTCGAAAACATTGCACCTGCAGCACTGGAGAACGCCTGGAAACGGCTGATTCAGCGCCATGAGATGTTGCGGGCAGTGATTGACGATCAAGGATATCAACGCATTCTGTCGCAGGTGCCGGACTATCCGTTAGCGTGCGTTGATTTGTCTCAGGCATCGGACGCAGCGCGCAGCGCGTGGGAAAGCGAGGTTCGCGAGACGCTGGGACATGAGGTGCACGATACCACGCAATGGCCGTTGTTTACGCTACGTGCTGCGCAGTGGGATCAGCAGTGCCTGCGCCTGTGCATCAGCCTCGATAACCTGATTTGTGATGGCCGTTCGATGGTGATGCTGTTGTCCGAATGGGCATTGCTGGCTCGAGCACCAGACCAGCCGTTACCCGTGCTGGACCTCAGCTTCCGCGACTATGTCTTGGCGCAACCGCAGTGGCAGTCGCATCCCGCCTGGCAACGCGCGCTGGACTATTGGCTATCACGGCTGGATAGCTTGCCGCCAGCGCCACAGCTGCCGGTTGATGATGCCGAACTCAAGAGTGTGCAACCGCACTTCACTCGCTATCAGGCTCAACTCGAACCGGATGACTGGCAACAGCTGCGCCAGCATGCTGCGCGATCGGGTATTACACCCAACGCGCTGTTGCTCACGGTGTGGGGTTATGTGTTGGCTAACTGGAGTCGTGAGCGGCATTTCACGCTCAATTTGACTCTGTTCCAGCGCCCCGATGTTCATCCGCAAATGAGCGCGCTGGTGGGGGATTTCACTTCGCTCAGCTTACTGCGTTGTGATTTCCGTACGCCCACCGCGTTTATCCAACAGGCGCAGGCATTACAACAGCAGCTTGGCGACGATCTCAGCCACAGTGAGGTTTCAGCGGTGCGGGTGCTACGTGAAGCGGCGCGGCGTTTTGGTCGGGTTGATGCCATGTCGATGCCGGTGGTATTCACCAGCGGGTTGGGAGTGGATAACCGTGGCAGCGATGCCAGCGTGGCAGCCGACTGGCTGGGGGAGTTTGGTTGGAGCGTTAGCCAAACGCCACAAGTGTGGATTGACCACCAGGTGGTCGAACGCCACGGTGCCTTGGTCTTCAGTTGGGACTGTGTCGATGCACTGTTCCCGGCAGGATTGATGCGGGAGTTGTTTGGTCACTATCAGCAATTACTTGAACGTTTGGCGCACGATGAAAACGCCTGGCAGCAGGATATAGCCCTCTGGCTGCCAGCTTATGTCCAGCACGCTGATGCACCGAAAGCCTGGTCGCTGCCTGCACAGGCAATCGCCACGCCTACGGCCGATGAGACCTTAACGCAGCAAATCTGTGATTTGCTGATGCAGATCAGCGGTGAAAGTCACATCGATCCAACGCGCAACTTCTTCGAAGCAGGTGCAACTTCGCTGCACTTGATCCGACTCCGCCAGCAACTGCAGCAGCGTTTAAAAATCGATTTCCCGTTGGTCACGCTGTTCGATGCAGCAACACCGCGCGCATTGGCGGCCCGCTTAATGCCGGGGACCGCCTCGGTGCCACATGAAATCAATTCCGGCGAGTCACGCCTGCTGGCACGCCAGCGTCGTCGTCACCAGCGCCAACGTTAATGTTTCAGGCACGCCATGACTGGCGTGCCTGCCCAACCAGGATAAAAGATGAACATGATGACTGATTCCTTAGCAGAACATTATGGCGATACGTCTCCCATCGCCATCATTGGCGCGGGCTGCCGTTTCCCGCAGGCTAACTCGCTGTTTGAGTTCTGGCGGCGCATCGCCGATGGTGAAGAGTTGATCTCACGCTTTGATGCAGACGCACTGACCGCCGCTGGGGTCGATCCCGCATTGTTGCAACGACCGGACTATGTCCCTGCCGCTTCCATTATTGAAGACGCTGAGCGATTTGAGTGGCAGTTCTTTGGTTATTCGCGTCAGGAAGCCGAGAGCATCGATCCTCAGCAGCGACTGTTTTTGATGTGCGCCTGGGAAGCGCTGGAAATGGCGGGTTATCAACCGGGGGCACTTCAGGATCGCGTAGGCGTCATCGGCAGTTGTCGCATGAGCACATGGCAAACCGCTGACCCTGCCGACGCGCAGAATATCGTCAACCCTGCCACCTTCCAGAAGCTTATGGGCAACGATAAAGATTATCTGGCGACGCGCGTTGCTTACAAACTCGGTCTGCGAGGCCCGGCCTATACGGTACAAACAGCTTGCTCAAGCTCGTTGATTGCCACGCATCTGGCATGCGAAGCCATTGCCAGCGGTGAGGCCGATATGATGCTGGCAGGCGGTGCCAGCCTGAGCTTCCCGCAGCAGGCGGGTTACTTCCACCGCGAAGGGATGATCTTCTCGCGTGACGGACATTGCCGCCCATTCTCAGCGGAAGCTGACGGTACGTTGGTGGCTAATGGTGCCGGTGTCGTGCTGCTGAAGCGCCTCGATCGCGCGGTGCAGGATGGCGATGCGATTTTGGCGGTTATCCGCAGTACTGCAAGCAATAACGACGGCTGCGATAAAGCGGGTTTCACCGCCCCATCGCTGGCCGGACAACGAGAAGTGATTCAGGATGCGCTGGCGATGGCGGGCATCAGCGCAGATACCATCGGTTTGGTGGAGGCACACGGCACGGCCACGCCCTTAGGCGACCCGCTGGAGATTGCCGCGTTGACCGAAGCATGGGCGCCCGCGTCCCCTGCTACCGGCCAGGCCGCGATTGGCTCATTGAAGAGTAATCTCGGCCACCTGGATACCGCCGCTGGCGTGGGCAGTTTAATCAAGGCGAGCCTGGCATTGTGGCAGCAGCAAATCCCGCCGACGTTGCATTTCAGCTCACCCAATCCGGCGATTGATTTCAGCCGTACGCCGTTCCGCGTGCCCACCCACATTGAACCCTGGCCGCTGCCCCAAAATGGCTGGCATCGTGCAGCCGTAAGCGCTTTTGGTATTGGTGGCAGCAATGCCCATGCCATTTTGGAGGCCGCCCCCGCCCGCAGGGCAACGGCAACGCACGCCGAGGTCTATCCCCTGTTGCTTTCAGCGCGCACGCCTGCCGCATTGCGTGCATTGGCTCAGCAGCATGCTGCGCGTCTTAGCGATCGTGAACCCGGTTTCTGCACCCACGACTATGCAGCCACAGGGCTTTATCACCGCACGCTTTTCTCATGTCGCGTGCTGCTGCTGGCGAGCGATGCCGATGGTTGGTTAGCACAGTTGCTGGATCTGCTGGAGGAGACTGAAGACGCACCCCTGAACAAAGTATGGGTGGCGGATGCGCTGACGCTTTCTGATGATCAATATCAGCAGTGGGAACAACAGCTGATGACAGATTCTCCTGACTGGCAGTCGTTGTTTACGCGTGCAGAACGCCGCGCGCTATTGCCCGTCGCCCCGTTTGAAGGGGAAGTTTGCGATCCCCGTCGCCCTGGAATACAGGATGAAGCCTCGCGATGGGGCAGCTTAACAGCGGTGGGACATCGCAGTGCCGACACGCTGGGCGCGCAGTTGGATCTGAGCGTACTGGATGAGGAAACCCGCTGTATCAATGCCCTGCATTGTCATTACGTTAGTGCGCTATTTGAGCCACTTCCGCTGGAACAGTCGCTGGGTGATTGCACCGAGATCATAGCGCGGCTGCACATTCCGGCACGCTACACCGATCTGATGCAGCGCATGCTGTGCGATCTTACAGCGGCAGGCGTCATCAACCTCACCGTTGATGGCTATGCGCTTCGCCATCGCCCAGAAGTTGATGCTGAAAACTGGCTGATGCGCATGCGTGAGGTGGGTTATCACCATCTCGCAGCGTTGATTGCACGCACTGGGCCTGAGCTTGGCAGGATGTTACGCGGGGACGTCGATCCGGTTAGCGTCGTCTTTCCCGCTGCTGCCACCGATGATGTGGAGCATATGTATCAAGAACAGCCATGGTCACGCTATTTCAACAGTCTGGCGGCAGCGACACTGCAAAACTTTGCGGAAAACAGCGCCGTGCCAATCAGTGTGCTGGAGATTGGTGGAGGCACGGGCGGAACGACGCGGGATCTACTTGAGGCGTTGCCCACTGGCCGCTGCAAGCGCTACACCTTCACCGACGTTGGCACGCTGTTCTTACAAAAGGCGCAGGTTAAGTTCAGTGATTATGACTTCATGGAGTATCAGCCTTTTGACATGGAGCTTTCACCCGAAAGCCAGGGGCTCAGTCTTGGCCGTTATGATCTGATCGTGGCGGCCAATGTGCTGCATAACAGCGCCGATTTGCGCCAGTTGTTTCGCCGGCTCGCGCCGCTATTGAAGCCTGAAGGCATTTTCATGCTGCGTGAAATCACGGCGCCGAAAAAGCTGTTTGATTTCGTGTTTGGTGCATTGGTGCCGCCTATTGCCGACACGGCGCAGCGTCACGGTGAGCTGTTCGCGTCAGCAGAAGACTGGCAGGCAGCCCTAAACGAGGCTGGATTCACCCGCTTTGATGCCTTCCCGGGGCGTGACACACCGGCATTTGCGCTCGGTGAACAGATTCTTATGGCGCAACGTGCCCCTGAAGCCTCGTCTCTCCACGTTGACTCCACTGCCACACTCTCTTTAACCATTGAGCTGGCAGAGGGAGCGGAGTGGCAGGCTACCCATCTGTTACAAGCGGTGCAGCAGGCATTGCCTCGGCAATCGGGCCAGCAGCTCTGTGTCGGAGAGTGGTTATGCAATCCCGTGGGAGCCCCTTCACCGCTGACGCTGAGTGTGGTGCAACAGGGTGAACACCTCCACGTCCAGGCGGAAGGCATACCGTTGATGCAAGCGCGCTGGCGCCGCACGCGAACTCAGGCACCTGACTGCCTTGCCTTCCATAACCTGCTGCCACGCCCATGGCAACCGCAGGGTGGGCTGTGGCGCTGGCAATGGCAAACCGCAGTGTTAAGCGCACCGGCTGAAGGCCTACCTGAAACACTGAGCGTGCCGGATGAACCCGGTGCGCAGGACGGCTTTTATCAAACATTGCGCCATTGGCTGAAAGCGGCGACAGAAGAGAGTGTGCTGATTTTGGTGGCAGAACGGCTATTCGATGAGACCCATCAACACGCAGCCGACTGGCTGCCGGGTTTCCTTGCCGTGGCACGCCATGAATATCCACACTGTCGTCTCACGCTGGTTGAGGGGAATGCCACGCAGGCAGCTAAAGACGCGGCCTGTTTCGCAACGATGCCTGATCCGGTCTTACGCTGGCATGAGAATCGCTGGCAAAGCCAAAAATTGGTTAGCGTACCCTACGAACCCCTGTCACATCATGTCGTACAGGATACGCAGCTGTTTATTGGACTGACACCTACCGGGCTGGCGGTTGCCAGTCAACAGGTGGCAAACGGAGCGAAAAAGCTGCTTTTCCTGGTGCGTCGCGATCCACGTCCAGCGGAAGTGGCGCTGATGGCACACTGGCGAGCGTGTGGTGTTGAGGTGATCGTGGATACTGATGGTGATGTTGCTGATGGCGGGGCCTTTGATGCCGCGCTCCAGCGCATGGCACAGCACGGCCCCATAGATACGCTCTGGCATTTAGTCGGCAGCATAGACGACCGCCCTATCAGTGAACTGGACTGGTCTGCTTTGCAGTCGGTGTACCATCTGCGTGTCTCCACCGCACGGCGCCTGGCTGCGCATCAGGCCTTGCTCTCACCTGCCTGCACCGTTTATTTCTCTTCTGCTGCCAGCGTGATGGGTCCACGCGGCCAGGCCGCGCACGCCAGTGCTTGCTGGGCGCTGGAACAGTTGGCCAGCAAGCGTTGTGTCGCGGGTTATGACACCCTCGCCGTCGCTTGGGGGTTGTGGCAGGTCACTGAGTCGCTTTCACCTCAGCAACATGCTGCATTGGCACAGCGCGGCATGTTACCGCTGGCGACCGACGTAGCGATGAATCTGCTTGAGCAAGCTCGGGTCGCGCCTTGGCCAGCCGTGGCGGCGATGCAAGTGGATTGCGAGCGTTTGCAGCAATCGGGCATCAGTGCAGCCGATCGCGTGCAGTTTGCCGCACTGCTGTCTGATACTGACGCCACCCAACCTTCCGAGGCACCCACAACCACAGCTGACGATCTTGATTGTTATCTGCGTGGCGTGCTGGCTAAACAACTCAACTGTGCCGCCGATACCATTCACGACCACAGCAATCTGGTACAGCTTGGTCTCGATTCACTGCTGTTCCTTGATCTCAACGAAACCTTGGGCAGCGATCTCGGGATCAAACTCAACGCGGAAAGCGTACTGAAAGCGGGCACCGTGCTGGAGCTGAAACAGGCTATTCAGGCGGCAACAGTACCCGCCAAAGAAGATCAAAGCCTGCTGCGTCAGCGTCTGCAACAACTGGAGCGGCATCAGCCAGGTTGGCTTGATGCACGCGGCGACGTCATGCCACAGCCTGAAGGCACCGTGGCGTTAACACCCTTGCAGCGCGTGCGCTGGCAGCATTTTTCCACTCAGCCACAAATCCTCTATGTTGAGTACGACAAACCGGCAACCTTTCCACTGGAGGCCTTTATCGCGGGCTGGCAGCAATTAATCACGCGTCATTCGTGGCTACGCTGCTGTATCAATGCAAACGGTGAAATTGTTACCTCTGATGCCACGCAAACCCTTGATGTGTGTCGTCATGACTGGCGACATGAGACTGAGCAGGCATTGCACATCAAGTTGCAGGAGATGCGAGTGACAATGTCACGTGAGAAAATTGATCTTAGCCAGCCTCAACCACTGCAACTCGCCATTGTTCAAAGTGAAGCAGGCTATCGCATCGCGATTGCCATCAGCACCTTATTGATCGATATCGAGAGCTTCCGCGTACTGCTGCGTGAGCTGTATCAGTTCATCATTCATCCCGCGCAGCGCCAACCCGCGTTGGCGTTTACACCGCACAGCTATCAGCGGACGGTGCTGGCGCTGGCAGATACAACAGCTACGCCGTTGGCGATGACTCCCCCTTCATTGCCCTGGAAAAAAGGAGAGGCATCGGCTGCATTCGACATCTGGCGCGATGCTTTACCTGCTCAGCAGTGGTTAGCACTTAAGCAACAAGGTGACAATTTTGGCGTATCAGGCAGCGATATACTGCTGGCGGCTTGGGCCCTGACGCTGCGTGACTGGTTGCAACAACCCACTTTGCAATTACGTATGAATTACACCGACCGTCTGCCTTTGCATCCGCACAGTTCACAACTGGTGACGGATGCCAGTACCTTACTGCCGGTGACACTGACGCTGGTAGACCGCAGCAGCTTCCTGCAGCTGGCGGAAAGCGTCGGGCAACAGCGTCTGGAACACTTGCAACAGACTCTGCCGGGCAGTGAGTCAGAAGTGGTTTATCTGACCCAGTTACCGGTTGCTTTTACCAGCCTGCTCGGTGTTCGGCACGCCTATTCAATACCTGAAGTTTCAGACCCACTGCTCGGTATGCCTGATTATGAGTATGCGACTCAGGCCTGTACTCCGCTGCATTTACAGGCGCTGGAAGAAGAGAGTGCGCTGCTGTTCAACATCGATCAACAAATCGGTTGGTTACCGGACGCACTGGGCGAAATTGCGATGCTGACGTTACGCCAGTTGCTGGAGACGCTGGCATCGGGTGAAGATGCCTGGCATGCGCCACTGGATCAGCTGTTGCCGCCGGATAGCGATATCCTGACGCTGGTGCAGCAGGAGGTGCTATGAGTCTGAGACCTTCAGCAGTATTGTGTGGCACGCGCTTTGGCGAGCACTATCTGGCTGCGTTGGTTCACCCCGACTCCCCGCTGCGCCTGGCGGGGATTCTGGCGCGTGGCAGTGAGCGCTCTTGCTTGCTGGCAGAGAAATTCGGTGTGCCGCTGTGGCGCAGCATTGCAGAGATTGATACCTCGGTCACGGTTGGCTGCGTTGCCGTGCGGAGCCGTATGGTGGGTGGTGACGGCAGTGCGTTGGCGGAAGCGCTGTTGCGGCGTGGTTTGTGTATATTACAAGAACATCCGCTGCATCCCGGTGAGGCAGCAAGACTGCAAACGCTGGCGACACAACAGGGCGTGCGTTACCACATTAATAGTTTCTATCCGCAGCTGCCCGCGGCGCGACGCTTTATCAACTACGTACGTGCATGGCGCCAGCAGCAGACGTTGCAAATTATCGAAATCACCACCAGTTTGCAGCTGCTTTATTCGGCGCTGGATATTGTCGGCCATGCGCTGGGTACGCTGCAGGCTGGTAGCTTTGTGGCATCTCCCGCGCCTGGGCACCACGGCTGGCCAATGCGTCAGCTACAAGGCGTGATTGCGGGTATTCCCGTGTTGATTAACCTGCAGACTACCCTCGATCCGCGCGATCCTGATCATCACAGCCTGGTGATGCATCGCATCTCATGTGGCAACACCTCCGGCAACGTGTGCCTGACAGGCAGCTTCGGACCTGTGGTGTGGACGCATGCTATTTACGCACCGAATTATCATCAGGATGATGCGCAATCCTCTTGGCTGCTGTCTCCAGAGGTGCATCAGCAACGCCACTACAACCAACAGCCAGGTGCCCTGCTATTGGGATCGCCTCGTGGGCAAAGCCTCAATGAGCTGGTCGTGGATGCATTTCCTCGAGGCCTGCACTGCGCCTTTGCCGAGCTGCTCGATACTGAATCCCCCATCTGGCAGCAACCTCAGTGGTGGCGCGATCACGGTGCCTTATGGCTCGACATCATGCGTCAGATTGGTGAGCCAGTGACACAACACTTCACCGCGCCAGAGCGACCCGCACCCGATCCGGTGGTGTGGGCTGCTGAACTGAAGGAGGACGATCATGACAGCGTCTGATGATATTTACCGCGAACTGGGCACATTGCTGGAGCAGGCAGGTATTGCAGAACACGCGCTGTTTCTTAACTGGGGTTATCAGGAGCCAGGCACCCTCCCGTTAACGCCTGGTGAAAGTCAACGCCAACTGGTCCTGCAACTGGTGGGCGATACGCCCGTCAATGGACGTCAGGTGCTTGACGTGGGTTGTGGACGAGGCGGTGCGGCGGCCCTGATGCTGGAGTGCTTTAAACCCACAAGCGTGACCGGCATTGATCTCAGCTCTGGCAATATCGCATTTTGCCGTCAACGCTATCGCCATCCACGCCTGCGTTTTCGCGTAGCGGATGCCTGTTTACTTCCGCAGGCTGATGCCAGTGTTGATCTGCTACTGAATATCGAATCGTCTGGCGCTTATCAGCAACTCTCCGACTTCTGGCGAGAAGTCTGGCGCGTATTGAAACCGGGCGGCGACTTTCTCTATGCCGACCTGTTCACGGCTGAGAGTCTGAACGATGTGTTTACTGCGTTAACGTCACTGGGTTTTGAGATCACCTTGCAGCGATCCATTCGTCGTGAAGTGCTGGCAGCACGTCGTCAGAATGGTGACCGGTTAGTCCAGCGTTTACTGGATTCTCAGAGCAAAGGTTTGAGCGAGAAAACGCTGCGCGACTATTTTGCTCTGCCGGGTTCAGCGGTATTTGATGCGATGGAGAGTGGCCGGATTGAGTATTATTACGTGCGGCTGCATAAACCGCACGATGCCAAATCCGTTGGCCACTTACCGGCATCGCTTGAGACACGCTTGCATCAGCGTGTCGAACGACTCGCTGCTGCTGTTAAAGGCGAGGATAAGGTCTCAGGAACCGGTTATTTCCCACTGCAGACTCCCGATAGGGGCGCGGCGCTTAATCTGTTTGCGCTGCCGTATGCAGGCGGGGGGGCATCGATATACCGCGAGTGGGGACGTGATGCGCACTGGCCTGCTGACTGGCATTTCTGCGCTCTGCAATTGCCGGGACGCGAAAACCGCATTGATGAATCGGGCTGTCCGCATATGTCGGATCTGGTGGCGGCTTTAGCTGAACAGATTGCGCCCTTTGCCCATCTTCCGTGGGCGCTGGTGGGATGCAGTTTGGGATGTAAGATTGCCTATGAACTGGCGCATTGGTTTGCAGCACGTCATCAACCTCCACGGCTGCTGTTTCTGATGGCCTGTCCTGCGCCGCATATACCGATTACCCATCGATTGTCAGCACTGGATGACGCCCAATTCGCGAAGGAAGTTGAGCGTTTGGGTGGCACACCGGAAGCGGTGATGCGCGATCCAGAGATGATGCGCACCGTCGGTAAAGCCCTGCGTGCAGATTGTGCGCTGGCGGAGAATTATGTGGCGCCCCAACGGTTACCCCTGTCAATTCCGGCGCTGCTGGTGCAAGCCGAGGATGACGCCCTCGTCAGCACAGAGCAAATCGCCGCCTGGCAGCAGCACTTTGACGCTCCGGTGAGCGTGAAGACCCTGCGCGGCGGCCACTTTTTCCTGAGGCAGCATCGTGTATCGCTTGAGCAACGACTGGTGGCTGCGCTTATTCCCGCACTGAATCCGCCGAAGGTGAAAACGTGGTTTCCTTTTGGTGCCCCCACCAAAGCGGGGTCGGTGATCTGTTTGCACCACGCGGGTGGCAGTGCAGCAAGCTGGCGTGAATGGCTGCACCCTGCACGACAAGCCGGGCTGGAATTTTGTCCCGTTGAGTTGCCGGGACACGGCAGTCGCTATGCTGAGGATTGCATCAATGAACTAGAGGATCTGCTTGATCAGCTTGCCATTCTGATCTCGCAGGCTCCCCATCCGGTCACATTAATGGGACATAGCCTCGGCGCATTAATTGCGTTCACGCTGGCACAACGTTTGCCGGCTGAGTGGATAAACGGTGTCATTGTTTCAGCGCGTCGTCCACCGCAGCATGCTACACCTGCGCCGTGGCGTCATGAGATGTCAGATGATGCGCTGATTACCGAACTGAACTCGTTGGGCGGCACGCCCGACAGTGTGATGGCGCAACCGGAACTGCTAAAGTTGTTTGTACCCATCCTGCGCGCTGATTTCAGGCTGACCGAGCGCTATTTGCTTGATGACTATGCGCATCAGCGGCAATTACCTTTGATGATTTTGGGCGGAGCACAGGATCGAGAAGTCCCGGCCAGTGAGTTAGCCGCCTGGCGCAAATGGGGAAATAGGCATAGTGAGTATCATATGATGGAAGGCGATCATTTTTTCCTTCACCAACATCAAGCTTCCATTCTGCCACTCCTCACACGCTGGCTTGCTGGCGGCGATAGCGACCGGGCGAAAGCCCATGCTGACGCTGAAAGAATCGACTGAGATGACTGGCATGTGAGAAACCACACTGGACAGCAATGTCATCTAGCGACATTGCTGTCTCGACCAGCAGTTTTTGTGCCCTCTCAAGCCGACACTGAATAACAAAGTTCCACGGAGTAATGCCAAACATCACGCGAAATCCTCGTTTGAGCAGAATCGGTGTCAACCCGGAAGCCCTCGCCACGGCATCAAGATTCAATGGCTCCTGTTGCTGTTGCCGTATGTATTCCCTCGCTTTAATTAACTTTTGTCGATCACGCGCAAACAGAGGAACACTTCGCGATGGCAGGGTTTGCTGTAACTGCAACTCACACACGCTCAGCCACAATGCCTGTAACAATAAGCTTTCCAACCGCAGTGCACCCAGTGGGCTATGATTGCGACTCGCCTGCTGTATCTGCTGTCGTAATAACTTCAATTCGGAAGGTATGGCAGTGCTAAAGATGGCACTTGGCTGATCGACCAGCATAATTCCTGCGTCTATCAGCGCCTGAATATAACGCACAGGATAATCAATGATGCAGAGATCGTAAAAACAGTGGCGCGGAAAGAAATCTTCACCCTGGCATGGCGCCTGAGAGCAAGAAACCAGCAAGCTACCGGGCTGAAAAGTGCGGAGTGGTTCCCCTTCCAGGACGTAATGTCCTGCACCTTCAACAACTAATATCAGTGACAAATGGGCTTCGCTTGCACCGCGTAGCATAACATCTTGCTGCAAGGTAGTTTCTACCGTGGTGAGGATCATGTCGCCTACCGATTGACGATGAATGCCAGCTTGTTCCATCGCATCGGCGTGCGTCTTTTCCATTGCAAATCCTTTTATTTGATAATGATTTTTATTTACCTTTATCGTGCAATTTTACACCGTTATGTGCAACACCTTTTTATCGTCTTGTCGTACCCTCGGAGCTCACAGCTCACAGCACCTCAGGGATATTAATAACTATGCAACTGAATCGTATTACAAAAGTTATGGCTGTTAGTTTGCTCCTGACGCAATACGCGTCGGCTGCAGATAACAATGACGAGACATTGATTGTTTCCGCCAGCAAACAATCTGCTACTGCCGCCTCTAGCCGCAATGTCTCTTACGCTAAAGCGGATGAAAGCGCTCTGACGGATGCACACGTCACCCGTACTGACCAGCTGAGCCGTGTTCTTCCTGGCCTGCAAATGGGGAACAGTGGGAGCTTGATTTTCCAGTCTGTTTCACTGCGCGGGATATCATCTGCGCAGGATTTCTATAATCCGGCCGTGACGTTCTATGTCGATGGGGTGCCGCAACTTTCGACCTTTGCCATGCAACCATTAATGGATGTAGAGAGCGTGGAGATGCTGCGTGGACCTCAAGGCACGCTGTATGGCAAAAGTGCACAGGGCGGCATTATTAATATTGTGACCCATCAGCCTGACAGCCCACCGCGTGGCTCCGTAGAGGCGGGCTATGCAAGCCGCGATGGTTATCACACCAAGTTCAATGCCAGTGGTCCCATTCAGGATGGTTTACTTTACGGCAGTGTCACTCTGCTACGTGAAGTTGATCAGGGCGCGATGACTAACCCCGATACCGGTAGCGATCATCTGGGTGGATCGCGCACGAATGCCGGTAATGTGCGTTTGCGCCTTGCCCCTGATAATCAGCCATGGGAAGCGAGCGTTGATATCACTGAGGAGTGTACACATGCCACTCAGGATACGTATGTGCCCTTCGATAAAGTCAAAAGTCGCACGTTAGATATCAGCGCTGGCGGCGGCGATCCTTATTTACGTCGTTGTACCCACAGCCAGGCATTGAGCGGCCGCTATACCACTGATAACTGGATTTTCAGTCTGGTGAGTGCCTGGCAGCAACAGAATTACGATCGCCAGTTCCCTTACGGTTTTTACAGCGCCAGCTTGCCAGAAAGATGGAATCAGAATGTGCAGGAACTGCGCGCTGCCACGCGGGGCAATGAAACGGTAGATATGGTGTTTGGGCTGTATCGACAGGATACGCGGGAGTCGCTCGACTCTTCGTACAGCTATGGTGCGATACCTTTGACTGCGACCCGCTCAAATAATCAGGCGGAGACATTGGCTGCCTATAGTGATCTGACCTGGCATGTCACCTCACAGTTTGATTTGGGGGCTGGGCTGCGCTTCTCACACGACCGGGCTGAAACCCGCTACAGCGGGAACGCATTGGGCACACCATGGGGTGATAACAACACAACACGAGACGATCAGGTCTTAGGCCAGGTTTCCGCGGGTTATCAGTTCACGGATGCCTGGCGCGTCTACACGCGCATTGCCCAGGGTTACAAGCCCGCGGGCTTCTCGATCACCCCGACAGCGGGTGTGGCGGCAGAACCTTACAGCGCGGAGAAATCGATTAACTATGAAATTGGTAGCCGTTATGAGTACAACGATTTGTCGTTGAACGGTGCGGTGTTCTACACCCATACCAAAGATATGCAACTCTATTCTGGACCTGTGGGTTATCAGACGCTAAGCAATGCGGGCAGTGCCGATGCCAGCGGTGTGGAATTAGGTGCACGTTGGAACTTTACGCCGGGCTGGGCATGGGAAATTAACGGGAACTATGTCCATTCTGAATTCAGTGATGACAGTGTGACCTACGCTAATAAACGCGTCCCCTTTGTGCCAGAATTCGCGGGCGGCACCAGCATAGTAGGCAATATTGAAACCGCATGGGGCGCTCTGATGCCTCGCGCAGGCGTCAACCTGACGGGACCGCAATACTTTGACGGGGACAACACCTTGAAACAAGGCAGCTACACCACGGCCGATCTCAGCCTTGGGTGGCAAGCAACGGACCGTGTAACCGTAACAGCCTATCTCAATAACATGTTTGACCGCCGCTATCGCACCTATGGCTTCCTGAATGGCACCTCCGCTTATGCTCAGGTAAACAATGGCCGTACTGCGGGGCTGGATGTACGTGTAGCGCTGTTTTGATGCATTCCTCGCGAATCTGTAACGGATGATCAATGGCTCTGTCGCATTAGAGACATGAAGTTGTCCAAAGTTGCGTTGTTGGTTATTTAGGCGGCCAGCAAATAGAATTGTTCCGCGGGTGACAATCCCTCACTTTGCGGGTGTTGATATTGCCCTTTTCGTATCATGTTGCTCAGTTCGATGCCGGTCAGGATCGTCTGTGCCCGTCGAAACGATTTGAATCCCAGCATCGGCCATGTCCGACGTTTGATATTTCGGTGATCTTGCTCAATCAGGTTGTTCAGGTACTTACTTTGCCTGACGGTAATCGCTTCCTCATCGGGTTTGTCGGCGTTGAGCGTGGCCAAAGCTGCAGTGTTAGCACCACTTTTATCGATAGTGACAACTTCGGGTTCGCCGTGATGGCGAATAGCCTTGCGAAAGAAGCGCAATGCGGCTGCAGAGTCCCGTTTGGCGGTCAGCAAAAAGTCGATTGTCTGGCCTGCAGTATCCACCGCGCGGTAGAGATATTTCCACTGGCCTTTGACTTTGATGTAGGTTTCATCCATTCGCCACCGCCGACCTACGGTGCGCTTGTGTCGGCGAAAAACCTTATCCAGTAGCGGTACCTGGCGGATAACCCAACGATGCAACGTGGAATGGTCAACGACAATACCGCGCTCCGCCATCATCTCTTCGATGGTTTCGCAGACTCAGTGCATAGGCGAGGTACCAGCGGACACACTGAGCCATAATATCGACGGGATAATGCAGGCGACTGAAAGCGTTTCGAATGAGAGACATGGGCAGGTAATAACATCAAAAAAAAACATTTTATCTAACAACGCCTTAATGCGAAAGAGCCTACTTTTTGCTTAAGTGACGTGTTGCGAAGAGAGGCGCATCCTGTTACGGAACTGCGCCAATACTTATCAATGCTGGATTTTGGCCAGGTCATCGGCGGTCAACCCCGTCATCTTCATGACCAGGTTGCGATCAAGACCATTGGTCAGCATTGTGCGGGCAACGGCAAGCTTGCCTTCCTGACGCCCTTTTTCAATCCCTTTAAGTTCAAGTTTTTGTGCAACGGTCATAAGCACCTCCTCATGTTGTGGCGCACGACGCGCCAGTTCGCGGATAAACGTCTCCGGGGCTGCCGTGTCACCAACCTGTAGCATGTAATTCATCAATGATGCCAGTTGCTCCTGCGTAGTATATCCGGCCAGCAGCAACGTGACCAGTTGTTCCAGCAGGTCAGCCAGGTCGCGCTGACGGATGTGTTTCTGTAAAAGCTCCAGGATGGCCATACGGCGATGCTGCATGATTTGCTCATCCGGGATGACAGTGACATCGACTAGGGGAAACTCTCCCGCATAAAGCTGTGTGGCCAGTTCAGGGTCACCAAACTCATCCAGCCAGCGCATCGAGTACGGATAAGGCGTCACCTGACCGTGGTAGAATAACAGTGGAACCACCAGAGGCAGCTGCTCGTTACCCGCATCAAGATGGCGTTGCATCGCCGCGATACTGTATCTCATCAAGCGAAAGGCCATATTCTTATCAGGGGAACTTTGGTGCTCGATAAGGCAATAGACAAAGCCGATACCCTTCCCCGCCTTGAGTGAATAGAGCACATCGATAATAGGCACGCAAATCTTCTTCAACAAAGCTGCCGATTCCAGCTTTAACGCACTCAAGTCACAGTGTGTGAGCACTGCCGGCGGCAAATGCAATTGCAGGAAGTCACGCGCTGTTTCCGGATGGGTCAGAAACTGCTTGAACACGGCGTCATGGGGAATGGGGGTCGTTTCATCGACATATCATAACATAACATGCTCAGGCTTTGCTAAACCACCCTTAGGCTCCATAACCAGGACGTTCAGGTTATTCTTTCTAGCAGATATTAATTTATCTACTGGTACTAATTTTCCTCCTAATCATATTCATCAGGCCATTCGATCTCTACCTCTAGAAAATGCGCTTCATTTATAGTCTCTACAACTTCAATTTCATCAACTTCAATTTCTTCGAAGTCTTTAGAAAAGTCACCACTTAATGTCAGTAAAATGTCAGTATGAAAACTTTCTGTCGTTTTACAAACATATCCTCTTAAACGAACATAGCCTCTATCTACAGGGTCTTTGAAGAAAAATAAAACCTAGCCGCAACCTCAACTTTAACAGTAGCCCCAAGTTTAAGAACAATCAACCCATCATCGATTCTTACAACATTAACACTAACCGATCCATTGATATCGTTATCTAATTTATGTGATATATAAGAAGCAAAAACATCATCCCATTCAAGAAACATTGAAGAGTTAGCTTCAATATAAATATCAGCACTGTCAAGACTATCAATTATTTTGACTTTGATTTGTTCTAATATATGATTTTTATCAGCAAAGAGAGAGTCTTCCCTTATTTTATAAATAATACTTGACACCTTGTTGTGTGGCTGAAAAATTTCAAGCGCCTCTGCTAAAGAAGATACAACTTTTATCCTATAACATCCCCCTGAAAACTCTTTCCAACCCATATCTTGACTGACTGCTATAACATTTAGATCATGTGCATCCCCCATGATCGATCGATAACAAAGCAATTGCATCTGGAAATTCGTTTTTTTATTCTTCCATTTCAAATGGCGCATGAGTATTTAAATACAAATCCATCAAATCAGATAATTCTACATATTCTGATGAGTCTATTTTTTCAGCACCAATAAACTCATAATATTCATTTAGTTTTTTTGTTGCAATTTCTTTATCAGTGCCAACTACAGAAAGTAGCTCTTCTGCCCTACTAAGGTCAGATTTATTGATGTTTAGTTGCTTGTTTGCTGACCTTATTGCTTGGTGAATTGATGATCGCGCATTATATATTTCTTTCTCAATGTGTTTTATTGCTTCGTTATGTATAATGTCCGGCTGTATTACTTGGACTGGACTTTTTTAAATTGACTCATCTGTGCAAGCAAACCTTCATAGAACTTATATCCCTCGGACTTAAGAATTGAATTATCAATAGTGATTGCACCAAAGTCTATGTTTATATCTTTCATCATATTATTATACCCCATATGTTATTTGAAATAAATCAACCTTATTGATAAACTCACTTGTAGGCTGGTTATATCCATCTACTGAATAGCTAAAGTAGCTGTCTAAAGGATAGTCCATCTGCGAAATTACCCGTGCTGAATCCAGCAAATATACCAAGACTACCCCTGGCCGCTGCGAGCAAGTTCCCGCTCTATTCATTTCCCTTGCATTTTGGACATACCGCGTATTCTGTCCAGTTACCCCCTCTTATCCATGGTTTCTGTGGATAATCAATATGTAGTGTCTGCATCCGTGGCGACCGCTACCAGATGTGTGTTTTTGGCTGGCCATCATCATCCCACCCTGCCCGTTTTGCGGGAAAACGTCCTCACGCGCCTGGACAAAATGGCACTATCGGAAAAAATGTCCATTTTTTAAAATGGATGATCGGATTTATTGTGATCGGACACCGCCACGCTTTGCGCCATAATGGTTATCGTAATAAAGTACACAGATGACTAAACTGTGTATTTGAGTAAACACACAAAAACTCACACTAGTGCGGAGATTGAAAAATTGAGTCAGTTACCCCGCGAAATTTTTCAGATTTCACGTAGCGATGCCTGGAATTTAAACAGTTTAGCCCCTGTTACGCTGGGATCTGCCCGCGCCATGCGGGATCACGCTGCGCGGCTGGGGGCGGGAATGCCTAAGTACCTGCTTGCACCTGAAGTGTCCGTGCTGCTCTCCTACATTGATGATCTCACCCGACGCATGTTTTTTGAAACACTGTGGAATACCGGCGCAAGAGTGAATGAGGCTATGGCGCTCACTCCTGGTCACTATGTATTGGAGCCATCGAGGAAACACCCACAGCCGGTGGTCGCCGTTCGGACACTGAAACAACGCAACAAGGAAGCTAACCGCAAACCTGGACGCCCGAAAATAAAAGACGATCCCCCCCACCCCGATCCGCGCTACCGGAAACCCCGGAACCCAATATTCGCCTGGTGCCGCTGCTCGATGCCGGTTACACACAGAGGATGCGAGAATTTCTGGCTACCTGGCGAAAGCGCGTGAAACATCAACCGGTGTGGGATATCACATCCCGGCAAACCCCGATTAATTGGCTGGGTGAAGCACTGGAGCGAGCTAATCGTGACGGCGTAATGTTTCCGATTACTGTCACACCGCACACGTTCCGGCACAGCTATGCGATGCACCTGGCGATGAGTGGCGTTCCTGAGAAAGTGCTCCAGTCGCTACTCGGCCACCGTTACGCCCGGAGTACAGAGGTTATACCAGGATATTTGCGCTCGAAGTATTGGCGGGGTATGGCCTATCATTCAGCTACGATGCCCAATTAGCAAAGCAATTACTGATATCGTGATATCGAACCCTCATAAACACAAATGAGTAAATACACAGAATATAAATATTTACACATTTGTGTCTATGTGTATAATAACCACACCTAACACATTTGAGTAAATGAGGGTTTGAGTGTGAAAGTCATTGCGTTTCTGAATCCTAAAGGCGGGTCAGGTAAAACCACAGCCACCATTAACGTCAGTGCCTGCCTGGCCAACGCAGGTAAGCGCGTTGCGGTTGTTGATACCGATCCGCAAATGAGCCTTACCAACTGGAACAGCACTGAAAAAGCGGCATTTGATGTATTCACCGCCGCATCAGAAAAAGATGTCTACCAGGTACGTAAGGATCTGGGCGACTACGATTTCGTGATTATTGATGGAGCAGGCTCTCTGTCGGTGATCACATCAGCGGCAATCATGGTCAGCGACCTTATCATTATCCCCGTAACGCCTAGCCCACTGGATTTCTCCGCTGCCGGCACAGTTGTAACTGTCCTGGAAGCACAGGCGTATAACCGCCCAGTGGAAGCGCGTTTCTTGATAACCCGCAAGATTGAACAGGCCACAATGCTGAGTGTGCTAAAAGACAGTATTGCGAACACCGGGATAAAAGCGTTTAAGACGGCCATCGCTCAACGGCAAAGTTATGTGAAGTCTGTGTTTGAGGGTAATAGTGTGTTTGATACGACTGACAATGCGGCAAAAGGAGAGATCCAAATCCTTACACGGGAAATCGTCGACCTTATTGAGTAAACACTCAAAAACACATACAACCCTAATTACGAGTGAGAGTGACTAATCATGGCGTTAAAAAAACAACATACTTCTAAAACGATGAGTTTCGGGGAACACCGTGACTTAGAAAAAGTCGTCACCGCGACAACCCCAGTATTAAAGACAAAGCGGGTGAATGTTGATATTGCAGTCGATAAACATCTGCGTTTTAAAGCCGCTTGTGTAAAGCAGGGCACAAGCATTTCTGATGTGATCAAAGAGTTGGTTGATGGTTGGCTTAAGGATAATGAGTGAAAACTCAAATGTGTAATAACACATTTGAAATGGGGTTCCGTTCGTTGGTAGAAAGGAAAGAGCATTAGGCGGTTCCGGCATACAACCCCTACCCGGTCACTCCCCCTGCATGCGTCAAATTCAGACGTGTTTCTGACACTGTATACCCCGGATTAAGTCAGGTGTGTAATTTACACCACGAAAACCGCTTTTGCTATTATTAGCTGGTTGGCTAACGATACGGCAATTTCACCTTACAGGAGACCATACATGACCAATCAGGAATTTCTGGCACTCATTGCCGAGGAGGAACATCTGCAGGCGCGTTACGAAGCATCATGGACTGACCCTACGATGGGATAGAAGAAAGGCGCGCCATAGCTGCTGAGTACGGACGCAAATACCGGGAGCTTGACGATGCTGTCTTCAGCCGCATTACTCCTTACAAAGATTTTGATTAAGGAGGCTGCTGAGGGGTTTGAGTTGAGTAGGGGGTATCGGGTCGCGCTAGGGAACTTCCCCCCTGCGCTCCCACGGAACCGGACGTGACAGTCTTCCGTCATCCGGCTCTTGTCGTTGACCACTCACGCCGCGTACAAATTTCC
Organism: Serratia symbiotica; assembly: GCF_000821185.2. Lineage (NCBI taxonomy): Bacteria > Pseudomonadati > Pseudomonadota > Gammaproteobacteria > Enterobacterales > Yersiniaceae > Serratia > Serratia symbiotica. Next base: position 66,617 of record NZ_CP050856.1, read on the forward strand.
CAATGTGCAAACAGACCGGGCCTGGCGCGCTGTATCCGTCTTAACCTATTAGACGTCAACTACCCTGGTCGATAATCGTCAACTACTCTGGCCGCCATAGGATTAGGGGGTTGACGCTCAACGGAACGATTTCACACGTTAAGCTTAAACTCAGACCCCGTTTATAGGCTCGCTGTCCGCAATCTTTTAACTATATCAACGGATATGTTACGCATAAGAATCGGTATTGACAATTGAGGGATGTCCTTATAGGCGGTTCTGGCTATTTGCCTTGTTTAACTGCACAGCTAATCGTTCCCCGGCTACGGGGTCTGAGTTGAGTAGACCTGCCGGTTACCCGGGCAGGCCCCTCCTCAGAACCGGACGTGCGCATTTCGTATTTCTCTTGTCTCTTTTATTGCGTTTTTCGTTTGTTTCGAATAACCTATTTGGTAACAGCTGCTGTAACACTAAAACTGAAATCGCACACTGAAACCATAAACTGAAATCACATATATACGCACTTACACATAAAATTATACAATCAAATCAACTGGATAACTGGAATTCTAAAATGACAAACTCAATTCTTGATAGCCTTAGCCTTCCGGCTAAAGGGGAGATTGAGGCAGCTGTACGTGGGCAAAGGGAGCTTGCCGCCTACCTCTCCACAAAAACGGAAACACAAAAAATTGCAATTCAGGACGCAGATAACATAACTCACCAGATCGAACTGCCAACGTCTTCACTGACGCTGCTTATGTCAATTTTAGGTGAACTGGCCCTCGGTAACGCGGTTCAAGTTGTTCCTGTACATGCAGAATTAACGACGCAGGAAGCAGCCAATATTCTGAATGTTTCACGCCCTCACATGGTTAAACTTCTGGAAGACGGGAAGATGCGTTTTCATAAAACAGGTCGCCACCGCCGCGTGCTTTTCGCCGATTTGATGGAGTACAAAGATCAGCGATATAGGGAAAGCAACAAAGCAATGCAGGAGTTGGCAGATCTAAGCCAGGAGCTTGAACTTTACTAATGAACTACACACCTTATCCCGTAATTTTAGATGCTTGCGTACTTTACCCGTCATTTCTACGGGATTTACTGATCCGCTTAGGGCTGACTGGGATGTATCAGCCGAAATGGTCAGCCACTATTGAGGATGAATGGCAGCGGAATCTTTTGGCAACTAGGGCTGATTTAACCCCGGAACAGATTCAACGCACCGCCACACTGATGAATAAAGCAGTTCCCGATGCGATGATTATAGATTTTGAACCGCTAATTGATAGTGTCGATTTACCTGATGTTGACGATCGCCACGTCGTCGCCGCTGCTGTTCGTAGCAATGCTGAAATCATAGTGACGTTTAATCTTAAAGATTTTCCGGCATCGGCACTTGATGCTTTCGGTATAGAAGCGTTGCATCCTGATGATTTTGTGATGGATATGTTCGATTTAAATCGCGCGCTCGTACTCTCGGCAGTAACTACGCAGCGTAGCAATCTGAGGAAGCCGCCAATGTCAGTTGATGGCTACTTAGAAGCCTTACTGCGGCAAGGCATGGCGCAAACCGTAAAAGAGTTAGGCAAGTATCGCTTGCTGATCTAGTCCGCTTAGTGGCCAATAAGGCCACTGGCTACGGTTACAGCCGATGAAGTAAGCAGTGGGCAATAGCCCCAAAAATGTACAAAAAACAGGCTTGCCGTACAATAATTTTCGATATCCAAACTGACCCCGTATTGATCGTGTCCAGGGCACGTGTTGCATCCTGCTCAGTTGTTGAAGCTCGTAAATAAGCTCTGACAAATCCTTTCGGTACTATTTGAGTTGTCATAGGGAACCAGTTCGTTTTGGGTTAGGGAAACACACCCATACAGTACCTGTTTCAGGTGGTTTGAGGGAGGCATACTCAAACAGAACCAAAGAAGAGCCACCTTCTGTGACATTGTCACCACCAAGTAATCATAAAGACAAAGCAAAGATTACATAAAGACATTACAGGTTTACTATATAAAGCACATGTAAAGACGCATTTTGATTTACGTTGTAAAATCTACGTAAAGATAAAAATATCTTTACCACCGCTTTACGTTATAAAGAATGTGGGTTATAAAGACATTGAAGTCTTTATATGAGAAAGACAACGTAAAGACACACTATCATTTACAACGTAAAGACAAAGGACATTGATATGGGCAAAATTTTACTGGTGGTTTCAGACAAAGGTGGGGTAGGGAAGAGCACCTACGTTGCAAATACAGCATCGATGCTGGTTAACAGAGCCAAATCGGTGATCATCCTGAAAACCGATAAGAACAACGATCTGTTGAGCTGGAATGAGAAACGCCAGGGGCATGGTCTTCCCATCGTTACGGTGTACGAGGCATACGGTAACGTAAGTAAGGAAATAAAACGCCTGAGCAAGCTGTGTGACGTTCTGATTGTTGACTGCCCAGGACACGACAGCCTGGAGTTCCGTAGCGCATTGACAGTATCAGATACCATGATAACGCTCGTTAAGGCTTCTTCAGACTTCGAAAGTGAAACGCTGACCAGCGTAACCGAAAAAGTCCGTATGGCTCAGAAATCAAACTCAGCACTGCAACCCTGGGTATTACTGACCAGAATAAACCCGAGTAAACCACGACACATAAAAGCCGCGATTGAACTGGATAAATTATTACGTTCAGACAGTGTCTGGATACAGCCACTGAAAACGCGTATGTCAGAGCTGGATGTGTTTGAAAGCGCCTGTAATGAAGGGGCAGGGGTGCACGATGTAAGCCGCGCATCCAGCCTGACAAAAGCGAAAGCGCAGATAGAATTATTGGCTCAGGAAATCGGGATTATTTAGTTATTTCAATGCGATAAAGTACAATTTACATTGTAAATACAACATAAAGACGATATTGTATTTACACGTATTAAGCACATGAGGATTGTTATATGGCTTTAAAACTCAAAACTCCTGTTGTTCCGGCATCAGAAGAACAGGCAACAAATGCAGAAACCGCCCGCTTTATCTCAGGCGCAAACAGGAAGCCAACGACAGGTAAAGCAAAGCTGGTGAATTTCCGTCTTTCCGAAGCCTTTGAAGATATCCTTGAGGCAGAAGCAACCAGAACAGGACAGAGCAGAACGACAGTTCTTAAAGCAGCACTGGCCGCATTTGATAACCTGGACGAAAACCAGAAAAATCACTGGTTATTGGAATCTGCAAAAATATAAAAAATGATGGAGTGCGACGAGCAACACAGCGTAAAAATGTGGCTCGATGAGCGCAGCGAGCGAGGAATAACCCCAGACGTGGACTATTTTTAGTGCTACACCAACATCCCCGACACGGTTAACCGGCAGGTCTACTCAACTCAGACCCCTAAACAAGGCGGATGCAGTAATTTCCTATTGGTAGTAATTGACGGAATAAACAGGTTGGTAGGCTATGGTTCAGGCAGTAAGAGACTCGTGGGTATGGAATGTCACTGTATATGATACCGATAGTAAAACTTATACAGACCCAGTTTCGGGAAAAGAGTATGCACTGTCCCATCTATCGGGAATCGATAATCATAGTATGAAGTTCGAGACCAAGATTGAGCAAGAGAAGGTGAAAGGAAGTATCGATGTTAGGGTTGTTTTTGATCATCATTGCTATACGAGGGAAAAGAACGCTACTGACACGCTCCCTGTGCTTGTAACTGATAAGTATGATGACGGTACGCAAAAAGAGAGAGTTTTTGATCTTTCTCGTTATGAATTTACATTTAATTTATTGAATATTATAAGAAATATTGACCATAAGCTTTGCCTTGGTAGTCGACGAAATTTGAAAGCTAACAAGGTCATTAGGGTCGAACATCGAGATAAAAGAAACCCTAGTAAAGGCACTTATATTGTGATGAAAATGAAGCGTTTTTCATCAGATTCTACGAATTTTACTTTGTATGTTGAGACATGTCATGCGAGAAACAATATGCCTCCAGGAATGGATCTTTCTAATGTTGAAAGAAAGCATATGTTGATACTTGGTGATTGGCTTAAAGAACAAAACGGCGATGTAATTGCAGAAACAAAAAAGCCCTGATAAACAGGGCTTTTTTGATGAACCTCGGCTGCGCTTCTTCAGGTGTGAACCTTATCCCAAGCGGCTGTCAGAAGTATCCTTCCCGCCAACGGACCACATAAAGTGGCGACATATTAGCACCCAGAGGATGTACCTCTAGATTGCAGCTGATGCTAAGTACAACACCAATTTATACTACTAATGATAATATTGCAAGTGGGGCACTGGAATGATACAAACGCGACCATAACAGCGGAATGACACCGGTAAACCGAAAGGCAGGAACAGGAGAGCGCACGAGGGAGCTACCAGGGGGAAACGCCTAATATGTCTTAATCGGACAACCTAAATGCGATACTGCAAGAGCGATAACTTAAACGCGATAGCCTCTGACGCTAGATCAATCCCTTACGTAAGAGTACACCTTATTTGTATTAGTCGCGACTTGATCTGACACATAACCTTGAAAGGTTGAGAGTTACCGGTTTTGATATGGGTGTCAAATCCTTATACAAAACACGAGGTAACTCTCATGCTTCAAACTACCAATCCCGTCATCAAACACAAAACAGGTTTGCTCAATCTGGCCGAAGAACTTAGCAACGTCTCTAAAGCCTGTAAAATCATGGGCGTCTCCCGTGATACGTTTTACCGCTATCGCGAACTGGCTGATGAAGGTGGAGTGGATTCGCTGATAAATCGTAGTCGTCGGACTCCTAATCTCAAGAACCGCACAAACGATGCCACCGAGTGCGCTGTGGTTAATTATGCCGTTGATTTCCCGGCTCACGGTCAGCACCGGACCAGCAACGAGCTGCGTAAACAGGGTGTTTTTATCTCAGGAAGTGGCGTTCGTTCTGTCTGGCTGCGCCACAATCTTGAAAACTTCAAAAAGCGTCTGAAAGCACTGGAAGAAAAAGTGGTTCGTGAGGGTATCGAACTGACTGACAGCCAGATCGCAGCACTGGAACGTAAAGCCTGTGATGACGAGGTCTGTGGCGAAATTGAAACCGCTCATCCGGGTTATCTGGGCTCTCAGGATACGTTCTACGTGGGGAACCTGAAGGGCGTCGGACGTATTTATCAGCAGACGTTCGTTGATACCTACTCGAAGGTTGCGCACTGCAAGCTTTATGTCACCAAAACGCCGATTACAGCGGCAGAGCTGCTAAATGACCGTGTGCTGCCATTTTATGCATCTCAGGGCCTGCCAATGCTGAGAATACTGACCGACAGAGGCACAGAGTACTGTGGCAAAGTGGAGCAGCATGATTATCAGCTTTATCTGGCGATAAATGACATCGACCACACGAAAACCAAAGCGAGGTCACCGCAGACGAACGGCATCTGTGAACGGTTCCACAGGACGATATTACAAGAATTTTATCAGGTGGCGTTCCGCAAAAAGCTGTATGGCGAGCTAGACGCATTACAATCGGATCTTGATGAATGGCTGGCTCACTATAATAATGAGCGAACCCATCAGGGTAAAATGTGCTGTGGTCGGACGCCAATGGAAACATTACTTGATGGAAAGCGCATCTGGGCTGAGAAAAATTTAAGCCAGATGTAATCTGACAGACACCTGTATAAATAACCGGTAACTGTCAGATCAGGTCTGAGCTAATACGCCTTATTGCTATAGGTAAACCTGTCCAAAAAACAGGCTTACCGTACAATAATTATCTATATCAAAACTGACCCCTTTAACAATTATGGGCTGACAAATAACCTCTACTTACATTTCCGTTCCGTTGGGATTCAAACCCCTAGATAGATGAGCGACTGGTCACCCGGCAACTTCCTCCTGGTTCCTCTGTCGCTTAGCTGCCTGAGCCATCTCCCAATCCACAGTTTCTTCTTGTCTGTTTTGGATGTGCGGTGGTGCCTGTTGTGTCCTTTTTTTCGCCTCTTTTCCCTGACCATCCAACTGTTCTCTGGTAGTTATTTTAGCTCGATCCAGCTCAGCTTTCTCTCTCGCCATCGCAGTATGTAATAATACCAGTACCTGTGGAGTGATTTTTTCTTTGATTTCTTCCTGTAGAGCCTCAAAACTGGATTTCGGATTTTTAGTTCGCCAGACTCCAGTCTGTGCTCTGGAAACCATCCTGTACAGTTCCCGGCTTTCCGGAATGAGACCCCCTTCTTTCAGGTGTGCCTTGGCCGCTTCATTTCGGCTGAGTTTATCTGCCTTTTTTGCGCGTTCATAGAAATCTGCAGCCTGGTCAGGGTTAAGCTGACTGAACCTGTCGCCGGGCAATTTCAGCGACAGACGCGCCATGATGTCCTGACGTGAATTTTCATCGCTGCCGGCAACGTCAGACAGCAGGGCGCAAAGCTTCGTTGCGGCCTCAGAATTCCATGCTGCGCCGGCAATGGCATGGGCGAGGGAGCCAACCCTGTCCTGCTTTTTATGCGGCAGCAGCGCTGATATTACCCCCTCTTTGTCGAGGTATTTGTTTTCGTACAGCAGGTGTAATAAAGAAACCCATGCCTCTGCAAGGGGAGCCATTCCTCCTTCTGCTACCCTGGCTGCCAGCAGGCTGCCGGGGTGGGCCTCGTTGACATTGCCGGGTCGGACTGCCATAGCCGCCACCGCAGGCGCGGAGGCGGCAACCGAAGTCAGTTCAGTCACGGCTTTCAGGGCCTGCTCCGGGCGCTTATCAGCCATCAGGGCACGGTACCTGTTTTGCAGGAACGCGCGGGTAAGGGCAGTATCGTTCTCACCCGTCATTTCATCCCAGACTTTTTTGCCGACAGTAGCTTCGGCATCAGCAATACCCTCTACCCCGGCAGCCTTCAGTTCTGCATCCACGCGGTGCTGGTAACGGTCGTTTAAAACCCGTGTCTGCTGCTCCTGCATATTGTGGACAAATCCGGGGCTGGCCCGGTACAGCGCTGTTTTCCAGGGAGTCCACTGTGCCAGCCAGGTGGGAAACGCCCGTTTTTCCCGCTCTCTGACCTGTACCAGTGCCCGATCCAGGTCTTCCTGCGTCACGCCGGAGACGTCACCATAGCGCATTCTTTCTCCCGCAGAGGTCAGCCTCAGTGCATCGCGCAGGCCGGTCTGGTATGCCAGGTAAACCTCAACTTCATCAACGAACCGGAGCGTATTAACCTTGTCACGGGCTACCTGCTCAAGCTGTTCAAGGCGGAACATCTCACAGCCGACAATCATTAATTCCGGCAGTCTGTCGTCCCAGGCACCGTTCTCAACGTCATACACCAGCGCCACTTTCTGCATATCGTTCCAGGCGAGCGTCACCCTGTCTTCACAGCTTGTGGTGGCCTCCTGAGCCACGGTGAATGTTGTCTCCCGCAGCGCGGGGGTTTCTGCCAGCCGGGTCAGCCAGTCAGACACTCGCGCCTTAAATGCCGGATTTTCTTGTGCGTTTTGGGTTTCGCCCAGGCGGCTGAGGAACGCGCTGAAGGTCGCTGCGTTTTCCTCCTTTTCAATGGCTGCCCATGTGCTGTCTGATGACTGTGCTGACAGCCAGTCTCTCACAGATTCAGTCAGGGGACGGGGCGCGACACCAGACCCGTCTTCTGACAGGGAGAAAAAGATTTGTGGTCCGGTATAATCTGCTAACTGATCAATATCAATTAGTCCACGTATGCTTCGTTCTGAAAGCGGATTACCTTCAACAAAAATTTCCATATCTGGTGAAAGACGCCAGATGGAAGTCGGAAGAGTGTGCAACTGATTATATTGTAAGTCCAAGTGCCGCAGATTATCAGGTAAATTACCTGGTAGAGTTGATAAGTTATTTTCAGCTAAATTAAGCTCCTCTATATTATCAAGCAGGTTACCAGGAATTCTTTCTATTTGATTGTTCTCTAATGAAAGATCAATAAGTCTGTGAGGTAAATTTACGGGGATTTCTGTAAATTCGTTATCGGAAGCATTAATAACGATCAGTGTCTCTGGTAAATTATCAGGTAATTTACTGAGGTGGTTGCCATAAGCAATTAATTCCCTAATTTGTGGAGGAAGTAATTCGGGCAACGAACTAAGCTGCAGTTCAGCCAGGTCAAGCAACTCTCTGCCTGTTTCCTGACACTCGCGCATTCTTGCCACTGCGATGTCCCGTTTCTCCCCCATACCTGGCATGGCATTTTCTTCCCACTCAGACCAGAGTGCATAATACTCATCGGGTCTGAGTGGAACGGTGGCAGTCTGAGAAACACTGCTGGATGAAGGGGCATCCCCTGTAGAACGAAGATACGTCTGTACAGGCAAATCAGGGTTGTTATTGACAGGAAGCATACACTCTCTTATTTGTTCTCATGAAAGGGGTATTTTGGCTGGTTAAAGAGAAGCTATTTAAAAACCAACCTGGTGGCAAATATTATTGCTTCTGGTGTTTACAGTGTTAGCCATCTTTAAAATCTGGCTGTAGTGTATCAGCGTTCGAGCTAAAAAATGCAGGCGACAGCGGTTGTTACAAAGCTCGCTGAAGGTGGGGGTCGCCGGTCGCCCGGCGTAGCCGGTTCAGTGTTGATAGGTATCGCCTATCCCATCCCTTGCCCTGTTAAGCCAACCCCGCTTCCAGCGATAACAGAGTTTCTGTGCGCGGTCGGAGTGGTCACGACAAGGCTGTAAGCCGCAGTCGGGGCGTATCTCCGCGTTAGCGGGCCGTCAGGGCCGCTTACGCGCGTGTATGTCTTTCTGCCAGCAATACCTCCCTAAAAAGGTGTCCTTATTTTCTGTTATTGCTCCGAGTTTAAACATGTCTCTCGCCCTGAGCAGAGCGAAGGGAGCTACCTATTTTTTGTTCTGAGCGCGTGGACGCGACGCGTCCGCTGCTGGCGAAGGCATTATCCACAGAGGCTTGCCTCGTTCTTTTTCTTTTTCAGTCAAAAGAATTTAAAACAGTGATATTGCATGTACGGGTTATCGGGTCGCGCAAGGGAACTTCCCCCCTGCGCTCCCACGGAACCGGACGTGACAGTCTCCCGTCATCCGGCTCTTGTCGTTGACCACTCACGCCGCGTACAAATTTCCCAGTGTGCAAACAGACCGGGCCTGGCGCGCTGTATCCGTCTTAACCATTCATATGCCTGAGCCAGACTACCGTGGACCCGCTTATATTTGCGGGCGACCCATTTCGCAAGGTGCAGATCTACATGAGTGGCTATACAGTTCATTGCTGAACGATAAAAGTGACCATAGTACTTAACCCAGCCCCGTAACATGGGGTTGAGCCAACGGGCCATGACTTCCAGCGATAACGGCGTTTTGTGGCTCAGATCCCAGCCCCGTACCGTCTGCCGGATTGCCTTCGCAGCTCTGCCGCTCATTGCTGGCAGGAAATTCACCGACAGCTCTCCCTCTTTCGAGAAGGACTTTCTTGGCCTGAACGTATAGCCCACAAAGTCGAAGCTGATTTCAGGATATGCTTCCGTTCTTTCCCTGTCCTTGCAGTAAACGACTTTAGTCTTGCCCGGACTCATCTCCAGCTTACACTCAGCCAGCCGTTTTCTGAGCCTGCCACGCAGCATCATTGCCTGAGCATGACTCTTGCAGTGAATGACTACATCATCAGCGTATCGCTCGAACCGGACGACGGGGAATTCCCGCGTCATCCACATATCGAATGCATAATGCAGAAACAGATTGGCAAGTAATGGACTAATGACTCCGCCCTGAGGCGTTCCCTTGTCCCTCATCTGCACCGTTCCGTCCGGCATACACACCGATGCGGTCAGCCATCGCTCAATGTAGAGTTTCACCCATCTGCAGTCCGTATGCCTGCACACCGCTCTCATCAGGAGTTCGTGATCGATATTGTCGAAGAACCCCTTGATGTCCACGTCCAGCACCCAGTCAGTACGCCAGCATCGATGCCGGGCCATCCTCAGGGCATCGTGCGCAGATTTGTGCGGGCGATAGCCATAAGAGTCATTGTGGAACAGTGCCTCCAGAATCGGCTCCAGCATGTCTTTGACAACCATCTGCGCAATGCGATCCGAGACTGTGGGGATCCCCAGGGGTCTCGTTCCACCCGTCGCCTTGGGTATATCAACACGCCGAACCGCTGGCGGCATATAGCTGCCCGAGGCCATTCGGTTCCAGATTTTGTACAAGTTCCCCACGAGGTTCCTATCAAATTCCTCAATCGACTGACCATCGATCCCAGCACTGCCTTTGTTGGCTTTTACTTTCTTGTACGCGCTCCAGACGGCATGTCTGGATAACGCAAACGGTTTGGACTGGTTCACAGGCTCCTCCCGCTTATGCGGTTGGCCTGCAGTACAGCCCCAACGACTGGCCCCCTTCGCTCCACGTCCATTACAGACGCTTCATCACTACTACGGAACCATCTGCCCCTGTGCCCCGCATTGGTACTCTGGCGCTCGCAGGGTTTCTGCTCGACGCCGCTCCCTTCGCATCGGGACGACAGGTTCCCACGTTCCATGCCAGAGCCTGTGTTGTGCTCATGCTGTCTATATGCCGGATGCCGACCAGCCAGTAACCAGATAACCGCTGGACTTATCACGCACCGCTTAGAAAGCGCGTTTTTGACATCATCTTGTTCCTTTCGACACTGCATCTACAGTTCACTCTCGTTCATCTTCACAACACATACATGACGCATCTGACTGCGCCTTTTCCCTGACGCTCACCACCACCGCTCTTAACGGCAGCAGCTCAGGGTAGTTTGAAGGCTGCATCTGGACACCGCCTCCGAGGGGCCGCCCCTCATCTCTCGCACAGCATTGCACCCTTATTTGCCATAGGGTACATTCGTGGCACACCTATGCCGGAACCCCAGAAAATTCCGTCACCAAAGCTAAAGCTCATCTGGTTTGCATGACGTTGAATAGATTACGGGTTATGTGACATGGTTCAGCATCAAAATGATTGCAGTATTGGTCGTCACTCAACCGGTCGTTTATGTGATAGCCCCACCAACACTGGTCGCGGAAAAATCTAGGTTTCCGGCATAGGTGTGCCACGAATGTACCCTATGGCAAATAAGGGTGCAATGCTGTGCGAGAGATGAGGGGCGGCCCCTCGGAGGCGGTGTCCAGATGCAGCCTTCAAACTACCCTGAGCTGCTGCCGTTAAGAGCGGTGGTGGTGAGCGTCAGGGAAAAGGCGCAGTCAGATGCGTCATGTATGTGTTGTGAAGATGAACGAGAGTGAACTGTAGATGCAGTGTCGAAAGGAACAAGATGATGTCAAAAACGCGCTTTCTAAGCGGTGCGTGATAAGTCCAGCGGTTATCTGGTTACTGGCTGGTCGGCATCCGGCATATAGACAGCATGAGCACAACACAGGCTCTGGCATGGAACGTGGGAACCTGTCGTCCCGATGCGAAGGGAGCGGCGTCGAGCAGAAACCCTGCGAGCGCCAGAGTACCAATGCGGGGCACAGGGGCAGATGGTTCCGTAGTAGTGATGAAGCGTCTGTAATGGACGTGGAGCGAAGGGGGCCAGTCGTTGGGGCTGTACTGCAGGCCAACCGCATAAGCGGGAGGAGCCTGTGAACCAGTCCAAACCGTTTGCGTTATCCAGACATGCCGTCTGGAGCGCGTACAAGAAAGTAAAAGCCAACAAAGGCAGTGCTGGGATCGATGGTCAGTCGATTGAGGAATTTGATAGGAACCTCGTGGGGAACTTGTACAAAATCTGGAACCGAATGGCCTCGGGCAGCTATATGCCGCCAGCGGTTCGGCGTGTTGATATACCCAAGGCGACGGGTGGAACGAGACCCCTGGGGATCCCCACAGTCTCGGATCGCATTGCGCAGATGGTTGTCAAAGACATGCTGGAGCCGATTCTGGAGGCACTGTTCCACAATGACTCTTATGGCTATCGCCCGCACAAATCTGCGCACGATGCCCTGAGGATGGCCCGGCATCGATGCTGGCGTACTGACTGGGTGCTGGACGTGGACATCAAGGGGTTCTTCGACAATATCGATCACGAACTCCTGATGAGAGCGGTGTGCAGGCATACGGACTGCAGATGGGTGAAACTCTACATTGAGCGATGGCTGACCGCATCGGTGTGTATGCCGGACGGAACGGTGCAGATGAGGGACAAGGGAACGCCTCAGGGCGGAGTCATTAGTCCATTACTTGCCAATCTGTTTCTGCATTATGCATTCGATATGTGGATGACGCGGGAATTCCCCGTCGTCCGGTTCGAGCGATACGCTGATGATGTAGTCATTCACTGCAAGAGTCATGCTCAGGCAATGATGCTGCGTGGCAGGCTCAGAAAACGGCTGGCTGAGTGTAAGCTGGAGATGAGTCCGGGCAAGACTAAAGTCGTTTACTGCAAGGACAGGGAAAGAACGGAAGCATATCCTGAAATCAGCTTCGACTTTGTGGGCTATACGTTCAGGCCAAGAAAGTCCTTCTCGAAAGAGGGAGAGCTGTCGGTGAATTTCCTGCCAGCAATGAGCGGCAGAGCTGCGAAGGCAATCCGGCAGACGGTACGGGGCTGGGATCTGAGCCACAAAACGCCGTTATCGCTGGAAGTCATGGCCCGTTGGCTCAACCCCATGTTACGGGGCTGGGTTAAGTACTATGGTCACTTTTATCGTTCAGCAATGAACTGTATAGCCACTCATGTAGATCTGCACCTTGCGAAATGGGTCGCCCGCAAATATAAGCGGGTCCACGGTAGTCTGGCTCAGGCATATGAATGGTTAAGACGGATACAGCGCGCCAGGCCCGGTCTGTTTGCACACTGGGAAATTTGTACGCGGCGTGAGTGGTCAACGACAAGAGCCGGATGACGGGAGACTGTCACGTCCGGTTCCGTGGGAGCGCAGGGGGGAAGTTCCCTTGCGCGACCCGATAACCCGATAATGATGTTTGGGAAACAGAAAACATTGTACGTGCGACTACTTTTTTAATCAGGCAAGAGCTTAAGCTTAACGTGTGAAATCGTTCCGTTGAGCGTCAACCCCCTGGAACCCTCGTTCTTAGGGGGCAATGCGCTGCTGCTACCCGACCATCCTGTACAGTTCCCGGCTTTCCGGAATGAGACCCCCTTCTTTCAGGTGTGCCTTGGCCGCTTCATTTCGGCTGAGTTTATCTGCATTTTTTGCGCGTTCATAGAAATCTGCAGCCTGGTCAGGGTTAAGCTGACCAAGCCTGGAGCCGGGCAGTTCCAGAGACAAACGCGCCATGATGTCCTGACGTGAATTTTCATCGCTGCCGGCAACGTCAGACAGCAGGGCGCAAAGCTTCGTTGCGGCCTCAGAATTCCATGCTGCGCCGGCAATGGCATGGGCGAGGGAGCCAACCCTGTCCTGCTTTTTATGCGGCAGCAGCGCTGATATTACCTCCTCTTTGTCGAGGTATTTATTCTCGTACAACCGGTGTAATAAAGAAACCCATGCCTCTGCAAGGGGAGCCATTCCGCCTGCTGCCACCTTGGTTGCCAGCAGGCTGCTGGGGTGAGCCTCATTGACATTGCCGGGTCGGACTGCCATAGCCGCCACCGCAGGGGCGGAGGCAGCAACCGAAGTCAGTTCAGTCACGGCTTTCAGGGCCTGCTCCGGGCGCTTATCAGCCATCAGGGCATGGTACCGGTTTTGCAGGAACGCGCGAGTAAGGGCAGTATCGTTCTCACCCGTCATTTCATCCCAGACTTTTTTGCCGACAGTAGCTTCGGCATCAGGAATACCCTCTACCCCGGCAGCCTTCAGTTCTGCATCCACGCGGTGCTGGTAACGGTCGTTTAAAACCCGTGTCTGCTGCTCCTGCATATTGTGGACAAATCCGGGGCTGGCCCGGTACAGTGCCGTTTTCCAGGGGGTCCACTGTGCCAGCCAGGTGGGAAACGCCCGTTTTTCCCGTCCTCTGACCTGTACCAGTGCCCGATCCAGGTCTTCCTGCGTCACGCCGGAGACGTCACCATAGCGCATTCTTTCTCCCGCAGAGGTCAGCCTCAGTGCATCGCGCAGGCCGGTCTGGTATGCCAGGTAAACCTCAACTTCATCAACGAACCGGAGCGTATTAACCTTGTCACGGGCCGCCTGCTCAAGCTGTTCAAGGCGAAACATCTCACAGCCGACAGTCAATAATTCCGGCAGTCTGTCGTCCCAGGCACCGCTCTCAACGTCATACACCAGCGCTACTTTCTGCATATCGTTCCAGGCGAGCGTCACCCTGTCTTCACAGCTTGTGGTGGCCCCCTGGGCCACGGCGAATGTTGTCTCCCGCAGCGCGGGGGTTTCTGCCAGCCGGGTCAGCCAGTCAGACACTCGCGCCTTAAATGCCGGATTTTCTTGTGCGTTTTGGGTTTCGCCCAGGCGGCTGAGGAACGCGCTGAAGGTCGCTGCGTTTTCCTCCTTTTCAATGGCCGCCCATGTGCTGTCTGATAACTGTGCTGACAACCAGTCTTTCACCGCTTCAGTCAGGGGACGGGGCGCGACATCAGACCCGTTTTCTGACAGGGAGAAAAAGATCCGTGGCCCATTATAATCCGCCCTCTGCACCCAATCCATGAGTCTGCGGCGGGTTCGTTCTGACAGCGGATTGCCTTCAACAATAACAATAGCCTCCGGTAAAAGGTGCCCGATGGAAGCAGGAAGTGTGTGAAATTGATTATCTCGTAAATCTAAGAACTGCAGGCTATCAGGTAGATGGTCTGGCAGGGTTGAAAGTCTATTTTCAGCTAAATTAAGATCCCTGATCGTATCAGGTAGATTACTGGGGATATTTTCCACCTGATTTTTTTTAAAAACAAGATAAATAATATCGCGAGGTAAATTTACGGGGATTTCTGTAAGTTCATTATCGGAAGCATCAATGACAGTCAGTGTCTCCGGTAAATTATCAGGTAATTTACAGAGGTGGTTGCAACTAACGTGCAGTAAATTTATTTCTGGGGGGAGAAAGTTGGGCAACGAACTAAGCTGCAGTTCAACCAGATCAAGAAACTTTCTGCCTGTTTCCAGACACTCGCGCATTCTTGCCACTGCGATGTCCCGTTTCTCCCCCATACCTGGCAGGGCATTTTCTTCCCACTCAGCCCAGAGGGCATAATACTCGTCTGGTCTGAGTGGAACGGTGGCAGTCTGAGAAACACTGCTGGATGAAGGGGCATCCCCTGTAGAACGAAGATACGTCTGCACAGGCAAATCAGGGTTGTTATTGACAGGAAGCATACACTCTCTTATTTGTTCTCATGAAAGGGGTATTTTGGCTGGTTAAAGAGAAGCTATTTAAAAACCAACCTGGCGGCAAATATTATTGCTTTTGGTGTTTACAGTGTAAGCCATCTTTAAAATCTGGCTGTGGAGTATCAGCGTTCGAGCTAAAAAATGCAGGCGACAACGGTTGTTGCAGAGAACGCTGAAGGTGGGGGTCGCCGGTCGCCCGGCGTAGCCGGTTCAGTGTTGATAGGTATCACCTATCCCATCCCTCGCCCTGTTAAGCCAACCCCGCTTTTAGCGATAACAGAGTTTCTGTGCGCGGTCGGAGTGGTCACGACAAGGCTGTAAGCCGCAGTCGGGGCGTATCTCCGCGTTAGCGGGCCGTCAGGGCCGCTTACGCGCGTGTACACTTTTCTTACAGCCATGCCTGCCAAATATAGCGGTAATTCTTCGTTTTTCCACTGATTTTGAATTGGTCACCTTGCCCTGAGCGTAGCGAAGGGAGGTACCTTAAAGCCTGCGTTGTCAGGCTTAAGGCACTCTTTCTTTAGAAAGCATGTTTTGTTCAGAATTAACGTTCGAAATTAACATGAAAAAGGACAAGGCTTCGAAGTTAATGACGTCTGCGTTTAACAGCAAACCCCCTCGACGAAATTAATGGCACAAAAAATCCTCAGGATGGGTGAGGTTGACGTAGAAAAACGATGAAGTCAGGGGCAGGGGGGCTTAAAAGCGGGAATTTCGCTGTGCGATGCGCAGGGGATAGCCTGCCCGGCACCCAAGGTGTCAGCATCTGACCACGCGAAAGCGTGCAAGAAAGGAAAGTCGGTAATGTTAGGCGCTGGCCAAGGCTCGA
>NZ_CP050857.1 GCF_000821185.2 Serratia symbiotica
TTACGGCAGGGGAACACCCGCACGCTCTAGCAGCAGTCGGTAATACTGTTCAGCATCCGTGGTTTGCAGGTGGGGGAATTCCGTTTTCAGGGCGCTTTCCATTTTCAGGCGCATCACCGGTGTACAGGCGTCACTGGCCGTCCAGCGCCACCAGGCTTGCTGGTAACGCGTGTCGCTGCTGCGACGGGACGCGCGGCGTTGTGCGTGACCGACCAGCGACGCGTCAATCTCTGCGATGATACGCTGCTTCTCGGCACGCAGCTCCGGGCTGACCACCCAGCGTTTAATGCTCTTTAGCCGGTTTTTCAGCGAATGGTAGCGGTCAATATCAATCCCCAGGCGGGCCATCTTCAGTTGATGCCGTTCATATTTCTCCCGCAGGGATTCGGCGACGCCCGCCGCTATCGCCCACTGACGGTAGTTATGCAGCCACTGACGCACGCTCTCGACGGTCATCCCACGTGAGGTGAAAAAGCGTTCCGTCAGGAAAACCCGCATCGGCTTGTGCTGGCCAGAATCGCTGTCGCGGTCACGGTGAACCACCACGTAATCCAGTTGCTCAAGCACACGCAACGCATTGAGCAGCACGTCATACGCCTTGCGACCGTTGTCATACACATGCAGTACCCCCATGCGCCGCGCCATTTCTTCCACCGGCAGCATGACTTCAAACATATACTCGCTGTCCGGGCTGTAGTCACAGTTCGCCGCCAGCACCAGTGACAGGGCGCTGAGCGCCTCGCGACTCTCGGAGCGGGCGGTGATGCGCAGGGGTTTCGGTTGAAATGACCGGTCAAACATCCGCGAGTAGGGCGTATAGCCCTTTTGGCGCAGCGCTATCAGGTCTGTATTGCGCCGCCAGTCATGGTGACGAATGCAGGCCACGACTTTAGACGCCATGCCGCGCGGCGGTTTGCCGGTAAAGTGGGGTTGGTGGTTACGGTGTGTTTTGGTCTGACCTTTACGCTGGCGATTGGTCTCGCCACGCCGGGTCGGGCGATATGAAAACGGGGGGGCGCCTGAAGCGCTACACTGTTGTCATTCACCCTGTCCCAATCTTATGGCGGACAGGGGTTGTCTTCTGATAGGCATGCGTTATAATCCTTCACAGGCCAGCAGCCTGCTTACGACCCCTCGATATCTGATTCAGCCGCCAAGTTGACACAGAATCGGGGGGTTTTTGCATTCGGCGACCGGTTAAACCAGGCCGCGTCTCCCGGACGTTTAAGGATACGTCCCATCCATCAAGTCTGTTCCGCTGTCCGGAAAACGGGGGCACACATCGGTATAAGGCCAGAATACAGCCACCACACACATGATCCCGTCCGGCTAGGCTGATATTGGTCAACAATATTACAGCGCGTGCCAGAAAGCATACCTGCTAAATCGCCCTTGATCCAGCCCGATCCCCTATTATGGTGAAAAATACAGCGCATACGGGGTGAAATTAGCCAGGCAGGGTAGGGTGGGCAGCAGGGCAGGCAGACCGGGGCATATCACCCGCAGGCGGGCGGGTGATACCCAGCGGAAGTCACAGACTAGTAGGAAGAAGTCCAGTCGGCTCCCTCATCCCAACGTGACTGCCAGTGCGCCAGATAGATTTGGGCCAGCGCCGGCACATCACGCACCACCAGGACGTTCTCGGAATTGGCGCGGGCACGCCGTGTAAAGTTAAAGGAGCCGACCTGCAGATTCTGGCCATCGGTGACAATCATCTTGTCATGCAGGAGGGGGTAACGGTCATTGGTTCGCAGCGGTATCCCGGCATTAACGACCAGGTTCATCGCCGCCTGGCTGGCTTTGCTGCGGTTGCCCTTTTCGTCGACCCCCACCCTGACGTCCACGCCGCGCCGGCGGGCAGCCATCAGGGCGCGTACCACGTCTGGCGATGTAAAGCTGTAGCCCATTAGCCGAATGCTCGTCTGGGCCTCCGCCAGTAAACGGATAACCCGTTGCTGCGCAGTTCCCTCCGGTGAAAATCCGACATCAAAGGACGGCGTGGCCCAGGTTGCGCCCGCAGGCAAGATCAGGGTCGCCATCAGCGCCCCGATAAATAGGTGTTTTCTCATTCCTGTTTTCCTTGATGTTACGTGACCTTGTCACTCGTAATCTTTTATTCATGAGCAATATCAGGCATCGGCAGCCCCTGTCAGCACCACATGATACTGCTCTGCCTGCTGGATTGCCTTGATGCTCGTGGTCAACCGCCGGGGTTCGCGCAAACGGACGCGGTAACCCCGACCCCGTTTCGGCAGGCTGGCCAGGACCATACGCCACAGTACGGCCGAACGCACCGCCGCAGACGGCGGACGCGACCAGCTGTATTCACATTCAAGCTCAAACTCACAGACCGCCGCCAGCGCCGGGTCGGTCAGCACCAGGCCGCCGGTGTCCTGCGATCCCGGTTCATTGTCCAGGACACGCAGAATATGCTGCACCCGCTCGGCACGCACGTAGCCGCGGCGCTGCCTGAGCGGAGCCGCTGCCAGCAGGGCTGCCTCAGTTGGCGGGGCCACCTCCACGAAGCGGTTGATACGCACCGCCTCCGATGCAAACTTGTCCGCATCCTTGATATACAACGCGCTGCAACGCAGCAGGGTGCCGTTAAACAGGGTCACATTCTCCCCCTCCTGCAGCGCCTGCACTTCTTCCACCTCCACTTTTTTCTGCTCACGCAGGATCAGCCGGTTATCGTCACGCCAGTGGCTGCCCGTCAGGCCCGCCTGCTGCACCATGGCCTGCATCTCCGGCCGGTACTCCGTACCCGCCATCAGTTGCAGGATTTCCAGCGTGTCCTTCGGATCCCGGATCTTCCCCGTAATGCGGATGCCCATATTGGCGACAAGCGTCCAGATTTCGTCGCCCGCCGCTGATTTCAGGCGTTGTACCTCCTGACCAGCCAGCAGCAGGCAGTAGCCCAGTGAGCGGAGCTGCGTGGCCAGCTCGCCCAGCTTTTCGCTATAACCCGCCCCCACTTCATCAATGATCCACAGGAACGGAAACCGATCCATGAACTTGCGGATCTTCATGATATCCTGCGGCCGCCCCTCCAGTTTCTCACCCAGATCCTGACTCAGTATCATGGCCAACTGGGACTGATAGAGACGCCCCAGCGTGGCCCCTTCATTGGCTGACATCTCCAGTGCCGGCACCAGTACGGTCAGGATGCGGTCGTTGTGCACCACATCGCGCAGGTCGATATCACCTGCATCACGGGCGAAGACATGGCCATAGGTGTCATTGAACAGGCTCAGCATGCGGGTAAACTGCTGCATCAGATAGCCATGCTGGCGGAGCGCTTCCAGATCCCATTCAGACGGGGTGGCGACCTTGTCCATGTCGAAGCCGGCCAGCGTACTGAGGTAGTTCTCCAGGACCCGACAGATATCTTCATGCCACTGCTCTTCAACCGCCTGCGTGTATAGCCCGGCCATCTTTCGCAGCGGCAGGTGTGACTGGATGGTACGCTGTGACATCACCGTTCCTTCGCGTCGACACTTGTAGACCAGGGCAAAAATCAGCGCCTGATTCATGGCACGCGCCTTTTCCTGCCAGCTGCCATCACCACTGCCGGTTTTAGGCAGCATCGCGTCCATCAGGTTGACGATGTAGGTTTCCTGCGCGATACCAAAGGCGTTGGTGGTGTTGGTCTGGGGGCGTCCCCTGACATCCTCCAGTAGCTCCTGCGCCCGCGAGCGCCCGCCCGTGATGAAGTTCATGGTACGCAGGTCATCCTCACGCCCAAAACGCCGGGCAAGTGACGCCACGGCCAGCGCCACATCGTTCTGCGCCTTGTGGTCAGAGAAAATCACGCCCTTGCCCCAGCACAGGGCGTTAAACACCCACCCCAGCAGGGTCTCGGTTTTACCGGCACCGGTGGTACCGAACATCAGGACGTGCCGGCACAGATCTTCCATCGACAACCAGAGCTCGCGACCGGCATCCTTCCCTCGCAGATGGCCTGCGTAGAGGATACCGGCGGCCCGATCAGTGTGAATACGCATCCGCGTGATGGGCAAAAACCCCAGCATTTTCGTGGGAGCCTGCCGGGCGGTGGAGGGGTCGTCCCGGGTCATGTCGGTGGGCATACGCATCGGCATCTGCCAGCGATCGTCCAGTACGGAAACCAGTGACCAGAACAGCAGCACCGGCAGGCTAAACAGCAGCGTCGCCGGGTAAACCATACCGCCGGCCACTACCGTGCACAGGCCCCACGCCAGCGTACCCGGTTTTGCCAGCAGGTCACCCAGCCAGGGGTTGCCGACACGCCGCCTGACGCGGTCGCGATCAAGCGCAGTGGGAATGTCTGTCATATTTTTTTCCTGTCAGGACGTGGGGGTAGCGGGTATTCCAGACGCGCCCGGCGGTGCCGGTGTCTCCAGAAATGCGTCGAGTGCAGACGGCGAGCTCAGCACCGCCTGCGGAACGTAGCGGCCGTCATCGGACAAGATCCAGGGGGTGCCCGGCAGGCGGTAAGCGCGGAAGGCCACGTCGTTAACACCGAGGGCCGCCGTGGCGGTTTCGCAATGTGCCGCGTCAGCCGTGTGTCCCGCCTCCTGTCCCGGCACGGCGATGCCGACGTCGGCCGCGAACAGTGACGTCCAAGCCCCCGCCCGCGACGCGGCCGGCAAGCACAACACCGGGGTCAACCGGGTCAGGGAGTCGGTCCCGCCAACGGACGTGACCGGGAAAATCACCACATTGACACGGCCGGCGGCGGTCTCAATATGGCGCTCCATCCGTTGGCAGTTGATGCACGCCGGGTCGGCAAACACATACAGCGTGCGCGCATGACCGGTGGACAAGGGCACGGTAAAAAGCCCGCGCGACGCCGCATGGCCGAGCCTGGCGGGCAGGTGGGCGCGCACTGACGCCGACAGCGTCCAGTTATCCGGGGCGGCCGGGTTCCCCCCGGCGGACACCGCTGACCGGAGCGGCTTTATCCCGGGGCGGTCGTTTATCCGGACACGCTCCCTTGCCTGTGAGGGCCGATCATCCACCGGCGACAACACCGCCCACAATGACAGCGTCAGCACAAGGGCCATCCCCCCGGCAAGAAGGGCGGCCAGCCCGGCAATCAGGCGACGACGCCAGACACGGCTTTTTTCCACCGTGGCCAGTGCCACCGTAAGGCGATTCAGCAGCGTCACGGCATCGTCGCCACGGTACAGGGGCGTCAATGCGCCATGAGTCCGTTGCGCATGGAGTCCATCGCGATGTAACACCAGGCCCGGCAGGTCACGCAGGCGCAAGGTAAACAGGCAGATGCCGTGCTGGCGAGCCACAAGCAGGCCGCCGCAGATTTCAACGGTGAACGGATCGGTAATAGGGGGCGTTTTCATCAATCACTCCGGGGCGGGCCTGCCGCCATTGAATGAAACAGTCGTGGTGTCCTGCGGCCGGTAAAGGGCGTCCAGGGAAAACGTGTCGTGTTCAGGCTGAGGTCGTGGCGGCCGCCTATCGCGGGCATGGATCAGACCCAGGGTCTCAAGCTCCATACGCAGCCCCGCCACGGCCTGATCCGTCATCAGCGGCGGACGGGGCAGACCAAGCCGGCAGGCCTGCTGCTCCGCGCGGGCCTGGGCAACGATACCCGCCCCCTCAACGAAGACTTTTGCCGCGTCCGCCGTTTGCAGGCCGTACCACAGCGTCCGGTCGATCCCCTTGAGCCAGCGAAAACGGGCCGGGGGCAGACGCAGATCACGCCCATAAAGCCCGGCCAGCGCCGAGCGCACCGTGCCGTGCGTGGCCAGCCAGTCGCTGACCCCTGCACAGGCCAGGACTCGCGCCACCTGTGCTTCTGACACTGACCAGTCGGGCTGGCTGCGGAACACCGGAGCCCGGAAGGGACGGCGTACCAGGCAGGAACGATTCAGGCCATCAAGCAGGGTCGAGGCCGCCGCGCGGTCATCGGCAAACACCTGCAGCCCGAAGACGGCGAGCAAGGCCCGCTCATGTGGCTGCCACTGGTCAGGCGGCGTCATCGCCGGCCCCGTCTGCGCATCAAAAATGGCACGGGCCGCCTCGCGATCCAGCAGACGCTGGCCAACCAGGCCGTGCTGCGCCGCAAAATCCTCCGGTGTCAGCGCCCAGGCGTTCTCAGGCGTGGTGTCGTTCATCAATCCATCACCCTTGTGGCCTGCCAGCACCGGGATCACCGAAGGGGCGAAGGTGACCATCACACGCGGCAGCGTGTGAATGGTTAACCAGCGGCGACTATGAAAACCGAGCGCCGGATGGCGAGCGACTCCCCACCCGGCCAACATCAGCAGGGGGAAGCAGGGCACCAGCAGAATGTGGGCAGTGCCGTTCATGACAGCCAGCCACGTGCTGACGCTGACGGTCGTCGCCCCGTTGCCGGTCATGGCCAGCAGGTTGATGCGTTGAGCCGCGTAGTGGTGGATCTGCGGAAAGTCGGTGAACCGCCACAGCCAGTAGAGCAACCAGCAGCTCCAGTGCACCAGGTCGGCGAAGTAGAGCCAGCACAGCACGGCGGACAGGCACAGCGTGATCACTGCCACAGCCGGCTCATTATGACCGGCGGCACTGGGATAGGGCGTTTGCATAAGGGGATCCGGAAAGGGAAGCCGGGACGAACGGCCTGCTGAAATAATGACGAAAAAACACCGGCACGGAGCCGGTGTCAGTCGAAAAGCCTTGATTCAAGCCCTGATGGGCGCTCAGGCCACCTGCGGCACCACCACGTCGTGCTCAAATTCAATGAAGCGGCTCTGCTGCTTCACGTATTCCGGCCAGGCGTCCGGGAACGGATCGTCATAATGGTTGTGACTCATCGCGTCCAGGGTATCAAACAGTACCCTGGCCACCGACGGATGCGCATGGATACTCAGTACCGGCATATCGGGCATCCGGGTGTACAGACGCAACGCGCTACCTTCCAGTTGGCGTCTGGTCCAGTCCTTCATGGACAGGCCGATGACATCGATGACGTCTTTCTTCACCCTATGGATATAGAGGAGGGTGCCATGCCGCGTATCGATACCGAAATACTTGCCGTCACCGACATCCATCACCTGATGCTGTTTCTGTGGACTGAATCGGTCAGGACGGCTAAGCAAAGCAACCATTTTCTCAAGTTTACGACGTTGATTTCTAAAGCTGCAGCGACGTATAGCAAGAGGAATCAATATCGTCAGCCACAACATAGTCAATAGGAAATAGTCAGTGGTGAATAGTTTGAAAGAACTGCTTATAACAATAGGTAGTGTAATTACTGAAAAGAGTAATGCACACGGTAGCAAGACAAAATAGTAAAGCATTCGAACAAGTGCCCAAATAAAATCCAGCCAATTATCATGTCGTTGTACGGTTTGCATGGCATCCTCCTGCCACAGTTCTTCTGATTAAATTATACCCTAACCTGGGTATAATGCCAGGTGTAGTTACCGTACACCATCCTGGTTGCCCGGCTGCAAGTCGCGGTTGGGGGCATCCTGCAGTCCCGGTGTTTTCCGTGAGTCGCTCCCCGCCTGAACAAACATCCCTTTGACGTCATCCACCATGCCACCCATGATACCGGCCATGCGCGCCCCTCCCAGAAACGTAATGACATGATCGGCCAGCATGGCCTGCAAACCAAACACCCGCGTCACTCCGAAGGTGGCGATACGGGCATAAATCATCAACCAGCCTATCATCTTGAACAGGCCAATAATGGAGTCAGCGTTGGCATTGGCCAGCGCCGAACCAAACAGCAGGTCTAGCAGTGTGCCGCCCGCCATCACCGCCATTGAGGCAAAAAAGAACCCCAACACCATCAGCGAGGGCCGCAACATCATGTCGATCAGGAAAATATAGCCATAGGCGCTGCGACTCCCCCTGTCCTCCTCGGCTCCAAGGTGCGTGGCCGACCACATCGGCCCCGCCGCACACCCCACCATGACGCTCACCAGCCAGTTGAAAACCCCGACCATCCAGTACAGGAACGGCACCGCCGGCAGGAAAACCGCCAGCGAGAAGCCTATCGCGAACAGCAACAGCAACAGGAAGTAAAACGGGGGAGACAGCTCGGTCAGGACATCCTTGACCACGGCGGGCAGATTGATAAAGGTAAGCTTACCGATGGCACCCAGCACCGAGTTGTCCGCCGTCGAGGCGGCCGCCAGCGTCAGAGAGTAGGCCGTCAGGGCGCTTTCTGCCACGCCCAGGGTATAGTCTCCAATGGTCTGCATCTTGATAAGTGGGTTAACCTGATCAGAAAAATCTCCATAGGTTCCTATTTTACTTGTCGCGAAAAAGTTGGTTAGACGCTGAATTGGACTTCTAAATAAACCAACAAACACGGCATCCGGATCAGTGGCGCTTAGCGCCGCCCCATCATCAGGGGAGGTTTGCGATCCCAGCGGCGCGGTGTAAGGACTGTTCTGTACCTGCGCCCGGTAAGCTGCAAAGACCTGATGATACAGATCCCCGGTGCCCGTTTCGCCCTGCAGTCCCGGCCCGGTGGTGATCGGCGAGGCATTGGCCACCGCGTTGGTCTTGCTGTTGGCCGTCGCAAAGGTGTGATACCAGGCACCCAGCGACAACCAGCCCCGGGCTTTTAACTGGGTGGTCAACTGGCTCTGCAGGGCCGCGTGGTAATTCAGCTGGTTCAATGCCTGGTTCACGGTGTGTTCATAGGTGGCGGCCGCCGTCTGGATCAGGGTTTCCGCGTCAGCGAGCGTGCCGGTGTCCTGGTCGCGGCGACTCAGGTACGTATCAACAAACGCCCCCGCTGCGGCGTCAAGCGTCGACTGCAGGGTGTCCAGCGCCTGCCGCTCGGCGGCCGTCACGTTGTCGGTATTGACCGGAGACGCAAGGCTCCCCTCCAGCCCCCCTTCTGACGTTTTGGGGATACGGGCGCTTCCACAGCGCGCGCTGCCATTGTCAGTGAGGTAGGATCCGTTACCGCCCCTCGTCTCCATGGGCAGGGTGCGCGCCTGTCCGTCCTGATAGAGCATGGCCAGTTCGCGATTGGTGGCGTACTTGCAGAGGTTCATTTCAAACACGGCCCGCGCGGCCGAGCGGGTCGCGGGAGCCGTAGGCGGGACGACCAGGGACATGCCACTGCTTATCATGTCCGCCGCCTTGTCGGTGAGCTGGTTCGCCCCGCCGATCCCCATGGTCGAGGCCGCCCACAGCATCACCAGTTGGGAGAGTGACCAGCCCGACGCCGTGGGGATCAGGGTGATAAAGCCGGCGAAGCTCATCACGGGATGCAACATCGTGCGCCCGCTACGAAACACCTGCCCCTCCTGCCCCCCCTGGTAGAGCGATTTCAGGGTCACGACCAGGAACCACACCAGCGCCACCGTGCACAGCACGCCGTTGAGCATGGCGAAAAGCGAGCCTATCAGCGTGGGCTGGCCGGGCTGGAAAGGGGACAGCACCACGTCCCCAAATATCATCACCAGCGCC
This sequence comes from Serratia symbiotica, assembly GCF_000821185.2. NCBI lineage: Bacteria > Pseudomonadati > Pseudomonadota > Gammaproteobacteria > Enterobacterales > Yersiniaceae > Serratia > Serratia symbiotica. Next base: position 9,418 of record NZ_CP050857.1, read on the forward strand.
TGTCTGGACAGGTCACCCGTCTTCTGTGCGGCATCGCTGATGGTCTGATAGTCCACATCGGCGGCGAACGCCGGGCAGGATACGGCGCACAGCAGCGCCGCCGCCTGAAGGGGTTTCAGTAGCTTCATGGTAAACCTTAAGGAATGTGAGAGGTGAGACTGCAGAAATCGCCCGAGGGGCGGCAGGCAATGGGCTATCGCCGTAAACCGGCGGTGAGTACCCGGCGACACCAGCGCGTCTCCCGCAGGAAGGCCTGAAACCCGCCCTGCTCTGACGCCGAAACCCGCTGCGCGTCCAACTGCCACAGCCGGTAGTTTACTCCCAGTGCCTGCACAAAACCGGTGGCGCTCAGCAATCCCATGACCAGTAACACACTGCCGATGCGCAGCCAGCCAGTCGGGCTAACGCTCCCCCCCGCTGTCACCAGCATCAGCAGGAGCCCGATGGCCGGCAGGGCCGTCAGCCACATCAGCCCCCACCAGATCCACAGACTGAAGCGATAGTGCCGGTATAGCGTCGAGGCCGGCAGGCCGGTGTCCGCCACAGCCTGAGACCAGTTGGCGGGACGATAGTCATCCACAGCCCGGCACGACGTGACAGTCCGGATACGCTGCCAGAGCCGGGCAACGTTGTGGCCGGTGTAGCGCCCAACCTGAGCGATGTCGGAGACCGGCACCAGCACGTTGAGGGCAAACCAGCCTGCACGTTTCGCAATCGGTACGGGCGGTTTTTCCTCCGGGAGGCGATCACGCCCCCTGCTTTCTGTCTTCATGGCCCGCCCCCTGATGCGTCAATGTCGGTTGAAACAGCGTGAAGGGCTGATAGTGCAGCACACTCAACGCGCGCAGCGCCCCCGTAATAAAGGCGTACACCGCCATCAATGCGGGATCTTCCAGACAGCGGATCCCCGGTGTCAGGAAAAGTATCTGGCCAGGCCGGGCGCGCAGCGTTTCAAGCCGGAATCCGTATCCCGCCAGGAATGTCTCCGCCACGTGTGGATGGTGATAAACCGCCATACGCTCACGGATAGCCTGTGCCGCCTCACCGGCACCCCACTGCGTCAGCAGGGTCTGGGCTGCCTGCAATGCCGGGTGAACGCGATACTGCCGACTCCAGCGGGCAATAACCGCCCACAACCGCCCGGCCAGCGTCGGCAGATCGGCGCAGCAGCGGGTGTCCTCCGCAAAGGTCAGTATGCAGACCATGAGCCGATGCGTCAGCGACGCCGGCCCCTCACCGGGAAAAAGCGCCCCGGCCAGCGCCGCTACCCCCTCCTTGGCCTTCACCCCCTGCAGCTCGCGCAGAACGTCCCAGTTGTCTCCCTCCGGCGTCTGGCCGGGCATCAGTCGCCAGGCCTGCCAACATCGCCAGCGGCTCGCCTGCCAGAACTGCGTCCAGAGTTCACCACACGGATCCAGCACCAGTAATGGGCCGTCAGCCGCGTCCAGTGCCGCAGTCAGCGCGTGGCTGTCTGGCACGAATACGCTGCTCATCGTCATTTTTTGCTCCCTTTTTTTCCTGATGTCATCACGGTGACGTGACGCCCGCGCTCATCTGTGCAGACAGCGCCTGCAACTGCGGGGCATAGTCCGCCCTGGCGGCCAGTGCCAGCTGTTGGCCCGCCAGAATGTTTGCCTGCCTCAGCTCGTTTTTGATACCTAATGCCAGCCAGTTGCCCAGACTCTGCTGGCGCGCCAGTTCGCGCAGCAGGTTATCGCCGCTCATGGCCTGCAGGTCGGTGACCCAGGCAGTATTGGCATAACGGCGTCCCACCTCGAAGGCGTCGAACTCGCGTTCGCTCATCTCGCCCGTCTGCTTCACCTGCGCCGAGGCGGTCTGCTGGTAATAGGTCTCGGCGGACGGTGTCTGACGGGCTTCACTCAGTGCCTCGCGCGTGGCCGCCAGCGGCTGGCTCGCGGCCACCATATCCAGTTGCGGCTGCGCCGCCGCGCTCTGGATGGCCTTGTATTGCGTCAGCAACCCTTGATACGCCTGCCCGGTGGCGGTCTGGATCTCCCCCTTGCCCGGCGAGCGGCCCGCGTTATGGCGCGCCGTGTTACTGAGGTACGCCATCGCCGCGTCCGTCTGCTGGGGTGTAAACGTCAGGTCTGGCACCTTGCCAGGCGGCCCCGCGCCATCCAGCAGGGAGCGTATCTCGGTATCACCACCCGGCAGCGGTGACACACCTGAACACAGCCCCGTGCCGCCGTACGCCCTGGCCTCCTCAGCCGTACAGTAGGCCGCGTGTATGGCGGCACTGCGATAGCTCCCCTGCCGTGGCGACACCGGCAGACTGGCCAGCGTATCCCGCACAGCCGGGCTGCTTACGCCCCCGCCCGAGGTCAGGCGTGACGCCGCCGCCCGTGTGGCGCGGCTTACCTGTACCGCCGTGCCCGATGCTGACTCGCTGCAGATACTGTCCGGCAGGGTATAGGCCTTACGGGCTTTCTCCAGCCGGTCTGCCTGGCGGTTAAAATTGTCCGCCTCCCGCTGCATGCGTGCCGTCTCGGTGATGGCCGTGGTGATCTTTTCGCCGGACTGCACCACCGCCGTACCGGTTTCGGTCTCGGCCGAAAGAATTTCGCCGAGCGTGTCCTGTATCTTTCGCAGCGCCGGCATCACCTGCTGCTCAACCGGCTGACTGCTGACAACATCGACCGCCATGGCCTGAGCCTGTGGGGTCAGCGCGGCGAGCAGGCAGGTCGCCTGCAGCCCTTGCCGCACGCTTGCGTGTAATGCTCTGTTCATGGATTGGATCCTCCTGACGGGTTCAGAGGTCATAGCCCTGTTGCCTGACGAGTTCGTCCGCCAGTATGCGAATGGCGTTGTCGCTGCTGATCTCACCCGTGGTGCGCCGCCGGTGCGCAATGACTTTCGCCGCGCTGCCGCCGGGGAAAAAACGCCCGAGGATGCGTCGTGCCGTCTCATCGCCCACGTCTTTTTCCAGCATCTCGCGCAGCGCCCTGTCCTCCGGCGTGGTACTCAGCGCCCACAGTTCCTGCGGCCCCACGGTATGCTTCATGATATGCGCCAGCGTGCTCCCTCCCTTGATTTTAAAAATCCCCAGGAAGGGCACGCCGCTGCCGTCCGCCGCGGCCCCACTGCCCATGCGCATGAATCGCCTGAGCGTCACCGTAGGAACCTGGAAGCGATCCCGCAGCACCGCCTCATCATCCGGATCGACCGCCACCATATAGACCGAGTTGGCGGAGCGCTGGACAGCCTCCGGAAAGTCACGCAGGTACTGGGATGAGAGCACCGTGCGCACGCCGTGCTTGCGCTGCTCGCGGTCAGCGGTCTCCAGCATCGGGAAGATAAACGGCACATGCCTGGCGTTGTGCAGCTCGTCGTACACCCGGGTTTTTACCTCCTGGTCAAGCTGCTCCACGCGCGCCCTGTGCAGCGCATGCCAACGTGGGTTCAGCCCCGCAAACAGCTCACCGGCAAACTGGGGCAGGACAAAGTCGCCGCCCGAGATATGCCCGGCAAACAGGAACATGATCCCGGTCTGCAGGTGACCGACCCTGGTCTCCTTGCCGACCACATACTGCAGATCCACATTGATGACCCGCGCCTGCGGACTGATCATGAACCGCGTGCGGCCCGCAAACATGCGATACTGGCGACAGGCGTCGCGCAGACAGCGGGCGAGGTAGTCGACAAGCAACTCCCGGCTCCCGTCACGCTCAATGGTGCCGTAGATACTGGTCAGATCCGCGCTGCCAAGCAGCGGGGGCATGTCTGCCAGTTCCGGCACCGCCTGAAATTGCGCCCGCTGCGCGGCAAGCGTTTCCCCCACATCCTGCAGCACATCGCACAGCTCATACCAGCTACAGTTTTCGCGGTAGTCGGGAAACCTGTCCCACAGCGCGGTTTTCTCTATCGCCCGATCCACCTCCGGCACCAGACCAGGCTCGTAACGACGTGGCGTGTTGCGGGCGGCGTTGAAGGCTTCGCACACCAGGCGTCGCAGGATCACCCCGGTGTCTTTGCTGTTAGGCGGATCACCCGTGGCCGGATCGATGCACAGTGCCGTCAGCAGGTTCGTCATGAAGTCTTCCTCGTAGCCGAGCGGCGCGCGCAGGCCGAGCTGGATATCGAACAGGTTACGGCAGTACGCCGGCTCATTGCGCAGGATGATGTTCAGCACCTCGTCCTGCCGCGCGAGCGGCAGCGCCGATCGCATCAGTGAGACCATGCCCGTTGCACTCAGCCCTTTATCCGTCACTGAAACGAAGGGGAGGTGATGATTCGCACTCGTGGCCATGATGGTGGTCAGCCGGTTGAGCAGCACCGATTTGCCGCCCCCGGAGTCGCCCGCCAGAATCGTGGTGAGTTTGGTCTGCTTCGGCGTGGCAAGCCCCACTGGCATGATTTTGCCATCGGGCGTTGGAAACAGGGCGTTGCCGTCTTCGTTCCACGCCGAGGCGGGCCGGGTCAAGGGCAGCAGGTTCAGTGCCGCTGACAGGGGCGGGTACAGCAGACAGGGGCCACTCGCCGCCGATGAGGCGGTCAATGTGGCCACCCACGCACGCACCGGGTCACCGAAGGTCTGCGTCACGCCACACACGCCCCAGGAGTCCAGCGCCTGTTTCACTAGCGTCAGATTGCGCGTCACCGTTTTGGGCGAATCGCCCCAGGTGGCGACAGTGATGCTCATCACACACACCGGGTCGTGCCTGTCGCGTGCCGCGAGCAGTGACACCGACTGCCAGATAGGCTTGAGTCCCGGCACCCATTGGGTGAAGTCCAGCACGCCGTGCTTGAGGCCCAGCTTGCGCATGCCGCCGGGCATCAGATCCAGCCGAATGCGCCAGGGCACGCCACGGGGAAGCAGCTTGCGCAAACACCTGAAACTCTGCGGATCCTGCGGCCCGAGGCTGACGGCCAGCGTGCCGTGCCAGACGCCGTTGATTTCCAGCATGTTGTTGCGGATCTGCTGCACACCCGCTCCCATCACCTGCACGTTCAGCCAGGGGGCCAGCAGCGCCGTCACGTCCTTACCCTGACGCACCCCTCGCGGCATCACGGGGTCGTCCGGCAACAGCGGCTGCCAGTCATTCCCGGTGCCCAGTGGGTCGGTCTGCGCGCGCAGCACGCGGCCCACCTCGTGTGCATCAAGGCGACGGAGCAGCACGCCCTTGCCGCTGTCGCCGAAGGCACGCTCCACCTGGGCAATGAAGGCGTCGTGACGGATTTTGAGACCCGCCAGGTCTGTGAGCAGTGGGTTCTGGCCGAAAGCGGCCGGCGGACTGGCCTTGATCAGCTCGCCCAGCCGCGCGTTTTCGTCGCGCAGCTCGTGCCCGGCCAGCACGCCGCGCCCGGTGTAGCACACAAGCCAGGTACGCTCGCGGTTCACCCAGGGGGCCAGTTTCTCTACCTGCTCGTCGAGCAGATACGCCAGGTCGAGGCCGGTACGCGTCAGCGAGCGGTACTGGGGGGCAAGCAGGTGTTGGATTTCCGCGCGCCCACCGTCCGGATCGCACTCGTGCACCAGACTGATCTTGTGCCCGGTTTTACGGTAATGCGCTGTCAGGGCCTCGGTCATGCGCGCGAGACGCCCCTGCCAGGCATCCGTCTGCCCTTCGGGCAGCGTTTCGTCTGACTCGCGATAGCTGCCAACGACCTCGTACACCGTCAGGTAGTCGCCGTTATGCGTGACCATAATATAGGGGGCTATGAGGTCGGGATTGTGAACGCGATCGTCGTCAGTCAAGCGGATAATTGTTTGCAGGTCACAGTAGTCAGGCAGATCACGGGAAACGGCAAAGCGCGTAACAGCGGTGATGACATCTTCAGTCCAGCGGATGAGGCGGTTTGGCATACAGGTCGCTCCGTGTGTAGGTCTGCCAGCAAGGCGTCTGCACCGCGTTCTCCGCCGTGCGGCCCTCTGGCAACAGCAGGGTCAGGTCGTCAAAAACATCAGGGGGAAGGATAAGCACGCAGCCTTCGAGGCGGTGCTGCATGGCCTTGCGGCGGGCGGGTGACAGTCGCTGCATCGCGCGGGCGAACTCTGACGCCCGTGCGGTGCCCCACATGTTCACCACTTCCCGCGCATGGCGGGACAACCAGTTCCACACGCGTCGACCGTCCCTGCGGGTGGCGCGGTCATCACTGCGCAGCGCAATCAGCGCCCGCCGCTGCAGATTTATCAGGTCAGCGGCGGGCGCATCCGGGAGCCACGCGAGGTGCCCGTGCAGGGCCGTGGGACTGTCAAGATGACCGGTGAGCCAGCAGAGCGTGCACACGGGCAGGGCATGCGGCCCCTGCCACAGCCGCTGTGCATGGGTGGCGCAGCCACAGCAGGCCGGCCCGGCCGTCATCGGCACCGGGCGCGGCGGGTCGTCTTCGCCGCTGATATCCGGCACAAGTGGCAGCAGCCCGCCTGCCGGGGCGGGTGCATCAAAAACAGACATGAGGAGTCCTTACAGGCCGGGCCTGATGAGATAAAAAGACGGGTTGGGTCAACGTTTGACTGTCAGGGGTCATCCCGTCGTTATGGCAGATGCACTCCCGGGTTGAAACTTTTCAGAGGCCGTTTGCTGCGGTGTAAAAAAACGCCAAGGCCAGCCCGACTGCCGTCACGAACAGCACCGCCAGTGTGATCGCCGCAAACAGAGGTGAAAATTTGTCCTGGCTCAGCGTTTCCGCTGCCCCTGCCAGCAGGCCATAAACAATCAGCGCCAGGACGCAGAACCGGGTGGGTGGCAGGTACAGAAGCAGCCCGAAAAATACGGGCGACATCAGCATCAGTATTATGCTGGCCAAACCCGCCCACTCACCGTACCTGTGTGACCGTGACACGCTGACGGGACGTGCCTGAAGCGCGGCCGCCTCCAGCCGTTTCAGTGCATCAATCAGACACTGAATCTCCGCCGCCGCTGAATCACCTCTGCCCCGCTCGCGAACGATGCGGAACTTCTCGTCACGGATGCAATGGATCAGCATCGATATATCTGCAGGATCCGGATAGCCTGAAGGATGTGCGCTCAGACGCATTGCAGTAACCTGCCTCAGCACATTGTTTCGGGCTGTGATGTCTGCAAATTCATGGGCACTGGTCCACTTTATGACGTACCACAGGTACAGACTGATGTTTTTCTCACACGGCAGGGAGAATTGGTTAATCACAATTTTGCCCCTATAATCAAAGACTTTTACATGCGGGATTAAGTCGTGGAAAAACGCGATTTCTGATCCGTAGAGCTGATTAATCGACGGTGACGCCGGTCTGTGCACTCTGGTTCAGCACGGTCAGTATCTGCTGCAGGCGGGCAGCCGGATCTCCGTCAAGAGAAAATGGGGGGTGTTGTTGCACCTTAATCAGTCAAATGCCCAACTTTTCGGGTGCAGGTCAGTATTTAATCGTGCAGCGTGGGGATCACCAGCATATGATAGTTGTTGCCGTTGAACTGAAATTCACCAACATCAGCAAATCCCGCACGCATATGGAAAGCATACGATCTCGGATTGACCTTGTTGACAAATGTCACCACCAAGGGAAAACGCTTTCCAAACAATCGTCGTTGATACTCCAGCAATTTTTCACCAACTCCTTTGCTCCGGTATTCCTCGGCAATACAGATCGGACCATACTGATAGGATGTTTGCTTATTGAGCCGCTCCCCATCAAAAAGGTAATCCCCTAAAATCCCCTGCATATAATCAAACATTTTCCATGGCTTTAAAAAATCCCATGATGCGCCAATAAGCATACCGGCAATCACGCCGTTTGAGGCATCAACAGCAATCGTTACACCTTGCTCTGTGTGACTGAGCGCCTGTAGCTCAGCAATTGTCATATCGGTGGTAACAAACCCGTTGATTTTCGACTCATCAGTCAGGTTTTTCGCATGGTAACGCTCTAATAATGCTTTTACCTGTGGAATATCTTCATCCGTTGCACATCTGATCTTGATGTCTAACATTTTCACCCCTTAATGACCTGAAATGTATTTCACCAGTAACGTGACCATCATTGATCCTACTGATAGATAGAGCACTTTCTTAATGATTTCGCCATTGGTCTTAATCGCGTGCAAGCTGCCAATGTGATTTCCTAGGAGGCTGGCCACTATCATGGGAATACCTATTATCCAGGCCATCTGACCTGCAATAGCAAACGCAACGAAAGCACCCATGTTTGAGGAAAAATTAAATATCTTACTCGTGGCAGAAGCTTCAAGCAGACAAAACCGGTTAACAACTGCAAGCACAACAATGAATAAACTCCCGGTGCCTGGCCCAAAAAAGCCATCATAAAAGCCCACAACAAAGCATACCGTAAAGATTGCAATCGGGTTGGTTGTAGGTGTCTGATAATTTTCCTTCAGACGACTTTTTACTGTAGCGGCCACAAGACCAATGGGCAGAAGGGCAACAATCACAAGTGACAGTGCCTCTGAAGGTAAAAGCAGAATTACGCGAGCGCCAACAAATGCCCCTACTAATGCGGATAGTATTCCTGCAGGAACCACCTTCCAGATCACAGAGCGGTTTTTGACAAAGTTTTTTATGGCCGCAATAGTGCCAATGGTACTCACAAGTTTTTCCTGGCCCAAAGCCAACTGAGGAGGCAAACCAGTCAGGATAAATGCAGGGATGAGGATTAACCCTGCACCACCTGCTACAGCATCGATATAACCCGCTATAAATGACGCTACCACCAGTAGAAATACACCAATGAGGAAAAACTGAGCGATCAAGCTTCCCCCAACGAAAATTGAGTGATCAATAAAATTAAACATGGCTTGCCTATACCGTTCTTAAATTATGTTCGCAACTTTCAGGAGTAAGCAGCTGCGTGCGGAGGGGTTTATTAAATATGCCGAAAACACGCAGTAACCAGCGATCTGTACCGTCATAGCGGGGGGTAAAAGCATTGCGTGTGTGTAACGTTCGCTGATTGAGAAACGTCACAGCAGTACCAGGCACAAGCGGCACATTGTGCCATAACTCATTATTGAGTGTTGTATGACGCAACTTTTCTAGCGCGTGCTCTGCCGCTTTTGTCATGCCACTGACATTATGCCAGTCAAAGCGAGAATAATATAACCCCTTATGCTTGACAAGCACCGGTAAGCTTTTAATTACAATGGTGTTTTCGAAACTTTCTGGCCGTCTAACCTGAAATTCAGGGCGTTTTAAATCGGTAATTGTTTCAACATCAAGACGTTTCAGCACTTCATCAATTAACAAAATGCTTGTGTTTACACCTGGCTCATCACGCAAACAAAGCAAAGTCAATGTGTCAGGACAACACCCTAAACGAGGCTTGATAGCTTCGCCTGTAATGCGCAAATCAGGATTATCTACGTGAGGATAGAAATCATGTGCCCCACCCTGAGAGCTAATAGTATCGGCTTTCGTTAGCAATGGGCAAACATGCCGGATTAGATGGCCATTATTCTCGCCCTCATACACCACTGGCCATAGCCCTACATCAAAATGAGCGCGCAGTAGAGCGCCATGCAGATCCCCATTATGCTTCTCTACATAGTTGGCAAAGTCTGGCATCACTGGAGTATCTGTAAGCTGATATCCTTCAAAATCATGCAGCTTCCAGACTATATAACCATTCTGTAGTAAAGACTGCTTAAAATCGTGCGGCATTGCTATTTGTGCTTCACCCTGCCGCGCCTTTGCAATAATGCTTTGATTTACCACTTTCAAATCCCATTGAAATATGATGGTTTATTAAACATGGAGGTTTAAACCGGAGCGCCATTCTGAACCGCCATATCGAGTTGTGCCTGGATCAGGACATTAACGGATTCAGAAGGTGCTCACCGGTGTCAGGCCCATCTGCACCTGTCCACGTTTAATCAGTTCCGGGATGGCCATCAGTAGCAGGCTGACCACGAATCCCAGCCCCACGTGCCAGGGGCGGATTTGAGGATTCACCTTCATCGATTTGAGCGCGACGAGGCTACCCACGATACCGACGACCCCGATGAACTGGGCAATCGTCAGGGTACTGCCTGTGCCGGTTTTAGCGCCTTCCGCCAGGCGATTCAGCATGTCGGCCACATCTCCGTCTGCCCTGGCCAGAGGGGCGATGAAGGCCACAGAGGCACAGAGCCCCCGCACAACCAGGTGACGCAGAAAATCGGCCAGTATCAGTGCACGCGCGAGGGCCGCGCAGTAAAGGCGGTTTAACATGGTATTTTCCTTATGGGTTATAAACCTGACAGGGCCAGACGTGGCCGGATGTATTGCCCGACGCAGAGCGGGCACGGGTATGTGGGTCGCGCCGTTAGCGCGTCCCAAGTGTTTTTTGCAACGCGTCCAGCAAAGAGGGACTGCAGCACATCATCACACCGATAATGAACTTCACGTTACCGGTGGTGACATCATTACCAGCCGACAACCCGGTGTGCCCCTCCTTGCGTGAGCGCCGCCACAGCAGGACACCCTGCAGACAGAAGTAAACCCCTGCCATGTTCAGCAGGGTCAGCAGGGCGTTAGCCGCCACCGCCCCTTGGCCAAAGGTGCTCACTGACACATAACTGATGGCATCAAAAGAGACCTGCCACCCCATCTGACGCCCCGCCGCGCTGATCAGTTGCTCAAGCCCGGCCAGTCCGGCGCAGAGCAGTATCCAGGCAACCATGCTGCCGCCACTGGCCGCCTGTCCCGGTGCCTTGCGACCAAGCCAGGACTGACGCGCCAGGAAGCCTGCGGCACCGAGTACCGCGACCAGCGTGGCCAGCGTAAAGGCAAAGTGAATGGCCGCCCCATGCAGGTGGGTGGCCAGATTCGACAGCATCGTAATGCCGTCTGTCATCGATCCCATCTTAACCTCCTTAGCGCAGCACACCGCCGCTGGTCAGCACCTGACGCTCAGCCGCGTTAACATCCTTCACTCTTACCGGCCCCAGCGGGTCGCCGGCCTGTACCGCCCAGGTTCTCCCCTGCCAGTTAACCCAGGCCATCCCGCCCTGTACGCTCTCCAGTCGCATGCCGGCCAGCGGTGAAGCCTGCGCCGGGTGCCGGGGACGCTTTTCACCCGTGGGGACGGCCACGGTTCGGGCTTCCAGCACCGTCAGCCGGTTGAGTAACGCGTTATGCCCTGACGCCCAGTCCGCCATCTGCTTTTGCAGCGTGGCCAACGCCGCATTCTGTGCCCGGACGGTGTCTGACAGGCGGCTGATGGCCTCTCGGTTGGCGGTAGCGAAGTCGTGCCCTGCGTGGATCATCCTGACCACCTCCTCCGGTACGCGGCGGTCAGTGGACTCATCCGCTCCTGTTGCCGGAAGGGCGTTATCGGCAACCGAGGGGGGCGATGGAGGCGTGCGTGACACAGGCTGAAGACCTGGCGCGCCCTGCGCCACCTCACCAAACGCCAGCCGGTTGATGTCGGGCACAGATACCGGCCAGAACAGGTACCAGGCAGAGCCTGCCAGTACCAGGACGATGCCGACCAGCCAGGGCAGTGACAACCCCAACAACCGTGGACGCGTCAGCAGACCCGACCGGGGTAGCGGCGAATGCGGGGGCACGGGAGTCGGGCGATGATCGGCGGTGGGTGACTCAAATTCATTCACGGGATTCTCCTCTGTGTTGCGCGGCGCGGATCCGCGCCTGCGTATCGGCGTGAAGCTCGGCCGCTGAAGGGGAAGGATTGGTGTACTTTTCCTGCCCCCGCGCAACCGTTATCGGTAGCGGGCTGGCACCGGACATGCCCGTCAGCGGCTGCACATCCGTACTGTAAACCCCACGCATGAACTGGATGGCTACCACCTCCCCCGGCGTGACCGTGACGGTGCGATCTGGCAACCGTGCAGCGTCGCTCGCCAGTACCTGAGCCGCCTGGCTCGCCGTACCGCCGGCAATCACCCCGGCGACAGCCGAGCCATCTGGCGAGGACGGCCGGGTGGTCACCGAACTGAAGCCGGTGCTCAGTACCTGGGTGTTGGCCTGGGCATAGAGGTCGCCGATGCCGCCGATCCCCTTCAGAATGGACGGCAGAATGCGCCGGACATAATGGTGGTTGACGTCGGTGGCAATATTCGCCACAAGACTGTCGTCCTGCAGTGCGTAGGCGTCGATCGTATAGGTCTGCCCTTGCCACGCCATCGCGGTAAAGTGGACGACCACGCCCTCACCGGCCAGCTTCGCCCCCTCGGGCGCGGCCAGAATGGCACCGGCGTACGGCCCCGTCGTAAAGCGGCCCAGCACCGGCGTGATACCGTTGTCAGAATCTACGCCCGTGTAGATTTCTCCGGGCCCACGCCAGTAAGGCGGAACCACTTCCATGGGGAGCGTGACAGGTGCCCCGCCCCGCTTGTCGCGTTGTGCCGCCCGCTGCACTGCGCTACCCGGCAACGAGTCACGCCAGGCAGACCAGCCGCCTTCCTTGCCCCCCAGCCCTTCTGCGGCAGGCAGATCACTCTCGGTTACCGGTGCCTGCAGCCGGGCAAGCAGCCCGGCCAGCGCCTTTTGACGCGTGTCAGTCAGTGCCTTATCCTGCGCCTGCGTCCGTGGCGCTCCCTGGCTGTCTCCCCGCAGGGTGACCGGTACAGTGGCACTGGTCGGCGGGGTGATCGGGGGGGGCGGCACAATAACGTCCTGCTGTAGCGGAATGCTGGCAATAAAGCTGACGTTCTGGCGCTGAGCCGCCTGCGCGCCGCGCGCATTGTGTTCCCGCAACAGCTCACGGTAGGCAGGAGACTCCTGTGCGCTGGACTGCGCACTTCCGCCGATGCGGTTCAGATCGAGCCGTGACTCGGCAGGAGGGGGGGCGGCATACCAGCTCCACAACGCGTAACCGCCGCCAACCAGCACAATGGCCCCGGCCACAACCAGGCCGAACATCACCCCGACATGTCGGCTGCCGCGTTCGGTATTTTCTTGGTCACTCATGCGAATTCACTCCAGAACAATACTCAGGGCCTCGGTGTGCCCATCAACGGAGAACGCCACACGGGGCGTCACAGGCAGCGTCCACAGGTGCGTACCGTCTGCCGACGACAGCGTGGCATCAAACTCGTCGCGTATCTCCGCGCGTGAACGGAGGTACAGGGTATCGCCCAGTTGCCACACTTCGGTGTCCGGCACCCTGCCCGTGCTCTTCAGACGCCTTGCGCCCTGCGGCGGAACGCCGTCCAGAAACGCCTGCAGGATGCTGTCATGCAGACCGATGCGCGCCGGGGGGGGCGCGTCAGCGGCCGCGCCCGGACCACGCTGCGGAATACGTAAATCAAGACGGGCATCGACGACCCAGGTCTTTTTCGCCGTGTCCGGCTCACCGCTCATCACGCTGATCGTGACAGGCACAGCCAGTCCTTCCAACGCCACCGTCACGCTGGTGTTGATGAAGTTACGCTTCGCAATCAGTGTCATGACAGACGTCCCCGGCAACCACTTCACGATCAGGGCCGATGCGCCGCTCACCGGCTCGCCGAGGATTTTCCAGGGCGCACCGGTGCTGTCGATAAAGCTGATCGTGGCGGGCCAGTTGACGGCATTGCGCACCAGCGGCAGGCTGGCACCCGGAGCCAGACTCACGGTCAGGGCGCTGATGCGCGGCACCACCGCCACCATCGGCGAGGCGATCGCCCGATCCTGATCTGACTGTTGCTGCCGAAGCCGTCGTATCTCATCCGCAGTCAACGGGGCCACCGTGGCCTCCGCCTGGTCATAGGACGCCGAAGGCGGCGGCAACGCGTCCCCCGGCTGTGGCCCCACCGACTCGCGGGTGGCCGGTGTCGTCACCGTCGCACCCTGCCCGTCAGCCTTAGCGGGCGTCGCCGCCGAAGTGCAGCACCACAGCATCAGCCCCAGCGCCTGATAGCGTAAGTTGATCATCGGTTTCCCTTATCCTGCGTTGCTGGTGATTGTCTGCGTCACTTCAAGTCCCTGCGGCTTGAGGCGCACATCGGCCTGCTGAATACGCAGCGTGAAGATGAAGCGCAGGGGTGGGCTATCCGAATTCTGCCCCTGCAGACGCAGCGTCACCGGGTACTGGAATTCCCAGGCATAGCGGTCATCGATAACGCCCCGGCGAGTAATAACGCCGGGTTCGACGGAGACGGTGAGGTTCATGCGTTTGTCACGCACCAGACTCAGCACGTTCGAGCGGGTCACTGCCTGGACGTACCCCTCAAACCCCGCCGCCGAGAAACGTGGCGAAACCGCCGTCATCTGGTTGCGGTAGTGCACGAAGTCCAGGGTAAAGGCGGCGCTGAGGGTATCCGCACCGAACTGACGCACATCGCCTTCACTCCAGGCGGGCCTGTCCATCGGATAGACCTGCTTGATGCGCCCGTTTTCGGTGGCAAAGTAGTTCACCGGCATGTGCATCAGTACCCAGACGAGGCCGCCGATAACGACCATCTGGATCACATTGCCGGACAGGCTTAACATCAGGTTACTGAGGCAGCGGCGGGCAAACTCAGCGCCGAGCGAGCGTGCGTGCTGCGCTTGTACGGCGTGCGTGTAGGCCTCCGGATCGCTCAGAACCACCGCCGCCTCCTCAGGCGGCGCGGCAGGGTGGGGATTCTGCATACGCTACTCCTTACATCCCGTACGACTGCCACGGATCGATGTTGTCCGGCAGGTAGTGGTTGATTTTGTCTGTCATGGCACTGCAGACCTGCTCTGACGCCTGGTTAATCATGTCTTGCAGGTTGGGCAGGTGCGGCAGGCTGATAGAGATATTGCGGATCCCGTCCAGGCAATGCTGCACCTGCCCGGCGGTCTGACTTTCGCGCGCCGCCCATGCATCGCTGGCCTTCTTCGCGGCAGTGTAGCCCGCCTCGCTCCCGGCCTGCGCGGCGCTGCCGGCGCGGCAGTGGCCGGCGCTGGCCGGCAGTGACGTGCAACAGATGATGGCCACCAACAGGGTGGCCGTTGTACGGTTACTCATGTGAAATCTCCGGTCGCGTCGATGTTCAGGCTGGACGGGGTGGCGTGACTGGCGCAGCCTGTGGCGCTGCTCCCGGTCGTTCCTTTGGGTAAGCCACCTCGGCCTTGTAGCGTTCGTCAAAGCCCAGGCGGGCGTGCAACGTGGGAGGCAGCGCGGCGGGGGTGTCGAGTTTGGCAATGCGCGGCTGCTCGTCACCGGTGAGGCGGATAACCACATGCTCGCGCGGCACGGGCTGACCGTTTGAGCGATTGATGCCATTGCCACTGCCCACGGGCACGGCACCTTCAGGCGTCAGCATGTTCACCACCATCGGTGGAGCCCCCTTGCTGTCCGGCAGACTGACCAGCACATGTTGATAGACACCTGCCTGCCGTACCACACCCTGCAGGTAATGCCCCTCTCCCTGCACCAGATAGAGGTCAGGGGTTCCATCGGAGGCCCAGGCCGACATCACCGGCCCGCCCGCCTGCGGGTTCTGCGCTGGCCGCTCGGCCGATAATGCATCGCCTGGTGCGGTGCTGCCCTGCCCATCCGGCCGCACCCAGTACAGCCCCTCTGACGGTATGGGTGGAGGGGGCATATCCAGTTGCAGCCGGGCAATGACCGCCCGCTGTACCTGCGTGAAACGACCGGCGTCATAGGCGGAGAGGGGCACCAGCGTATCGTCACCCGTCTGCACGCGATCACCCCGCGCCGGTGCCAACACCCACTGGTTACGGTGGCGCTCAATGGATTCATAATGCGTCACTGCGCCAGTGTCGTCAGTACGCGGCACCTTGACGGTAACCGGCTGTTTACCCAACCACTGGAGTGACACCATGCGTCCCGGCTGCAGACGGGTCTCACGCAGCAGCCCCGCGAGCTCCTTGCCCCAAAAAGTCTGTGTGCCCGCTTTCGTCCGCAGGGTGATAAAGGTACTCTCGGCCGCCTTCGGCTCGAAGCGGAACGGTGCCTGCCCGCAGGCCGTGACCTTCCCGGTGACAGCTTCGCGCGCCTTCTCTGCCGGCGTATGAACCGCCGAGGGGGTTTCTGGTGTCCCTGCAGCGGTACTCGTCGCCTGAGGGACACCTGCCTGCGTTGACGGTATTACGGGCGCGGCGCTGCCCAGGGTGGCCGTAGGAGCCGGTGGGGGGGGCGTCGCGTTCGGTGTTTTCGCGCCGGCGCGTGGCACCGCCGGCTCCCCCCTGACCGCATCCAACGGTGTGGTCGGCTGCCCAGCGGCACGGCGCGCTTCATCCAGCGCGGCCTGCTGGCTCGCCACTTTCATGCTGACGTCCAGTCTGTTGGCCACGATGACGCTGAGGGCAAACGTCTTGAACGCGTCGCTGCCAGTGAGTTCAATCCGTCCATGATAATGCCTTGCTGCGGTAAGCAGAGTGGCGAGCACCTTCTCCTCGTGCGCACTTGCCCCCTCTGCCATCACCAGCCGGTTGCCAAAATCAAGGAAGGCGGGTTCGCCATCGAGCTTGTAGAGCACGCTTTTACCATCCGGTTGCTCCTCGTACGTGACGCGGCTCAGGAGCTTATCGGCATCAATGCATGTCTGTTTGCGCGTCTCTGGCACGTCATCATCTGACGGAGCAATGCGGCGCGGGCCAGTCAGAATGGCGTTCTCCTCGTCGGGGATCGCCCAGTTTTCCTCGTCAGCACCGGCGGCCGTTGCCTGCTGCACGGGCTGAGAGGACGTATCACGCGCGGCCGGATCAGGCGGGGAGGCGGCGGCAGTGGGTTCTGCCGCTGCGGGTGCGACCGCCTTCGCGTCAACAGATGGCGCGTCCGGTACGGGGGACACCGGCTCTGCGTTCAGCCTCGCCGGCTCAGCGGCCTGTTGTGGGCCATCTGACGGGGCAATGCGGCGCGGGCCAGTCAGAATGGTGTTCTCCTCACCGGGGATCGCCCAGTTTTCTTCGTCAGCACTGGCGGCCGTTGCCTGCTGCATGGGCTGAGAGGACGTATCACGCGCGGCCGGATCAGGCGGGGAAGCGGCGGCAATGGGTTCTGCCGCTGCCGGTGCGACCGCCTTCGCGTCAACAGATGGCGCGTCCGGTACGGGGGGTACCCGCTCTGCGATCAGCTTCTCCGGCTCAGCGACCTGTTGCGCGCGCAGGAGGCGGTAAACACTCGTCTGCCCGATCGCCAGTTGCCGGGCAATCTGCGCCGGCTTCATGCCCTGATCACGCAGGGCGAAGATCTCGGCCGCTTTTACCTGTGCCGCCCCCGGTCGACGGCGGGCAGGCCCAGGCAATGCAACAGGAGCAGCGGGTGTAAGGGGGGAAGGCGCGCGGGGCGCATCGTCGGGTGTGCTCATGGGGGGATCCTTATCGTTAAGCCGTTCAAGGGCCTGGTTAATATCTGGCAGCAGGGTTGCCCGCAGGCGCTCAGCGCCTCGGGACTGGTGCAGATCGTTGAAGTCGGTGAGCCCCCGGGCGATATCTGCGGCAGTCAGATCCGGGAGCAGCACCGCCCCGCCAGTGGCGGCGGCCGCATGCTGGGCAGAAAGCACGCCCTTGTTTTTTTCTTTGGCATGATCTACATCAGCCATAAACAGGTGCGGGCTGTCGGGGTAGCGGATTGTCAGCACATCCGCCACCACCGGCATGTTCCCGGCATCAATGGTCATCACCACCGGACGGCCGGTAACCATGTGCAGGCTGCGCGCCGTCGCGTAGCCCTCGGCGTAAAGGATGGGCTCACCGTTACGCAGCTCGCCGCCCTCGACGCGGAAGTGTCCGGATTTTGGTGCGTCCTTGTACAGGTACTTCCCTCCGTCAGGCGAGATGTACTGCAGTGTACGAAACGTCCCGTCCACGTCGTAAAACGGGACGACCAGCGTACCGTTACGCGTCTGCCGAATATCGGTGGCAACCGTAATGCCCTTGCGCGTGAGATACCCGTGCGCCGGATCGGTAGCGGGAAGCCGGTCGTAGAGCGCCTTCGCCCTGGCGGTTTGCCGGGCGTAGCGTGCCGCCTGATCGCGCGCAAAACTGTCCTGCGACTGACGCATGACCGCGCGCATGTGCACGCGCGCGACCGGATCTGCCTCGCCGGTGTGGCCGCTGGCCTTCCAGCGCGTGATGTCCTTGTCGTTATCCGCGCGGTGGTAGTTGATGAACCAGCCACCGGGCTTGATGCCGTCCAGAAAACCCCGGTACACACCGTCGCGGTTGCCCCTTTTGCCCTCTAACACGGGCACACGGTGACGCTGCCCGTCCATCACCGGCAGGCCGTCCAGCACCAGCCCGGCGCGGGTCAGCGCGTCCAAAAACTCAGACTGCGGATCTCCGCCCCCGCTGCTGCGGATACTGCGGTCAGGCATCCACGCCTGAAGGCGGCTCAGATCCGCGCCCGGGCGGGCGTACCAGAGCTGGTCTGCCTGACTCCAGGCGATGGCGCTGCGCCCGTCGGGGAGCTTTCCCGCGTCGGTGCGCGCCGCATGACGCTGATCTGGCATGACAGCCAGCCAGACCCGATGGTGAGCAATACTCATGTTGCCTCCAGGTTAATCAGCACACGGCTATTCGCCGTCAGTAAAACGTCGGTACCACCAGGGGCGGCCGCTGAGGCTTTTACCCCGCATCAGGCGGACACCGCGCGCGGCAAGCACACTGACCGACCAGCCAAATGCCTGCAGGAGACGAAACACTGCAATGACGGCTGTCACACTGTAGAGGGTGTTCATGGCGGGAAAACGGAACCAGAAGAGGTAGAGAAAGAACAGTCCCCCGGGGACACCGTACACATTCAGGCTGCGCCCGGCATCTCGCCAATAACCGGGAGGCCAGCGCGACGGATCGTTATCACGCATCACCCGCCTCCTCAAACTCACGGCGCTGACGTGGCGACATCACCACCGCCAGCTCTGTCACATCGATGCGCCCGCGCCGGTACAGCGCCCACGCCTGGTCAATGATGCGGCGCTTCTCCAGCCGGATGAGGGCATTGACGTGCCTGCCCCACTCCGGCCAGGGGATGTCGCCGAGCTTTTCGCGCAGAGGGTGGTCGATAATGATGTACTCACGTACCGCCACGCGCGTCCCGTCAGTGGTGCGCAACAGCGTTTGCACCACCACATACTGCAGTACACCCAGCAGCGCCCAGGCCATGGCATCACGGCTCTCATGCGGAAATTCGTTGATCAGGCGGGGAAAAGCGTCACCTGGCGAGTCGATATG
This sequence comes from Serratia symbiotica, assembly GCF_000821185.2. NCBI lineage: Bacteria > Pseudomonadati > Pseudomonadota > Gammaproteobacteria > Enterobacterales > Yersiniaceae > Serratia > Serratia symbiotica. The sequence goes on from NZ_CP050857.1 coordinate 28,459, forward strand.
CGTGGTGGACAGGCACAGGTGGCCCAGTTGGCCTGCGCGGATACCGGCGTCAATGGTTTCACGATCACGCATCTCACCTACGCCGATCACCGAGGGGGCTCGGCGTAGGTCTGCCCGGATGCCGGTGGCAAAATTCGGGATATCCTTCCCGATCTGCGACTGCACCGGGGGGAGAATATCGCCCGGTTTACCCAGAATGAACTCGATGGGATCTTCTTTGGTCGTGACCTTGCGATCCGGATAGTGATCGAGACACCAGCGGTAAATGGAGGCCAGGGCGGTGCTTTTTCCCGACCCGGTCACCCCGCCAAACAGCGCCAGCCCTTTGGCGGGCAGAATGGTATCCATCAGCGCCGGGGCAAGTCCCAGGCTACCCAGTGGTGGGATATCAGCGGGGATCACACGCAGCGTCCAGCCAATGGTGCTGTCCTGTCGGCCGGCCGTTCCCTGGAGCAGATTAACGCGATAGCGGACACGCTCGCCGCGCGCCAGCCCGTAGCGTCCCTCGGCATTTCCCTCCAGTTGCAGCGCCCGATCCACCGATACCCCGCTGCGCACCAGGGGACGCAACTCGGGCGAAAACACCTCATCCATCAGCTTGGCCAAGGTGTCATCCGCCACCACAAACGGACTGGCGCGCAACAGGCGGCCATGGCGGCTGATAACCAGGTGGTTATCCCCCTGCAGGTGAATGTCGCTGGCCCCCTGATGGGCGCACCAGACAAAGAAATGACACAGGGATTCGGCGGTCAGCCCGGCGGGAAAAGGGTATGGCTGAAAGTTTTCCGTTGTCATCAGGGCTTCTCCGTATTGATGAACGGTATCCATTTTTCACGATCAGTAATAAACGTCGCGTGCGCCGCCAGTCGACGCTCACGATCACCGGTGGTCAATTTATGGCTGTCACCGGTGACGGTCCGCTGACGTTCCGTGACCACCGGGGCGGTAATCAGGTTCTGGCGGCGCAGCAGCACGTACTGCAACATGCCGTTATAGTCACGCGTCAGGCGGTTGACGTTGGCGGCCAGCGTATCGTCAGCGCTCTGCCGCCCTTCCTCCCACCCTTTTTTTAACGCCGCCTGCCAGATGTCACGTTGAACGCTGTTCTCCGGGATCAGTGCTCTCTCCGGCTCTTTCGGGGGTGTCATCATCAGCCCGGCCAGCAGCCATGCCCGCCATGTAGGCGGATTACTGACAAAGCGCTCCGGCTTGATGATTTCGTATACATGACTGGCAGTGCGTATCTGGTCGGGCGTCACATGCGCCACACCGATTGCCTCGGTGATCACCGGGGGCAGCCAGCCGCGCGCGTTGATGAGTGGGCGGAAATCATATGTCTCATCCAGTCGCCTGGCCCGGACGTCCAGGTCACGCCTCAGTTCCCACGCGCGTTGCACCTTGCCCCCCCGAAAGCCCAGCGTGCGGGCCGCGTCGGTGAGCATCTCGCGGCGATTATCCGAGACGGCAGCGGTGTCACGTTTTACCGGTGAAAGGTAGGCCTCGGGGCCCGGCGGCGGAAGCGCGTCAGTCCTGGAGGACTGGTCAGTCTGAGGCGCGTGTAACCCCGTACAGCCCGTCAGCAGGGCGGGCAGCAGGAGCAGGCAAAACCAGGCTTTCATCGTCCCCCTCCCTGCCGCTCCGGGATAGCGGTCATGAATTGCAGCACAAGTTGGCCGGGATACTGTGCCAGCGTGGCGCGCCACGCCGTCTGCATCTCAATGATGCGCAGCAGGTTCGCATACGTGACACCCTGCACCTGGATGTCCACAGGCAGCGGCAGACGCACACCGACAAAGCTGAAGATCTGCCCCCGCACATGAGCCAGATGGCCAAGCAGCTCCACGGCGTCTCCATGCCAGGCCAGCGTAACGCGATCGCTATCAGCCCGGATGACCGCCACGGGTCGTGGCGTGTCAGCAAACATGTCGCCTTCAAGCCGCAACTGTTGCCCCGACGCAACCCGGGAGGAAGCCGCAACTGATGAAGACGCCCGGTGGTTGAGTGAGGCTGTCTGACAGCCAGTCAGCAGCAGGGCCGCCATACAGGGAGCAAGGATGCTCATTTTCATGATATCTCCGGGAATGTTATCAATCCTTCGCAGAAGGGGGCATTTTGCCGGTCACGGCGGTGTTGGGGGAGCGGGCTATCCAGGTGGCATAGACCTTTCTGGCGTACCGCATCCGGCGGGTCTGTTTGCCGTCGGAAAAACCGGCGTTATAACTGCCAAGGCACTGCCAGGTCAGTCCGCAGATCTGCAGGTGACGCGCCAGTATCCAGGCCCCGGTCTGCACGTTCAGGCAGGGCTGGCTCAGCAGGTCATGCGCGTGGCGGATCACACCCATCGCCTTCAGTTGCGGGATATGCGTGGAGTTGATCTGCATCAACCCATAATCCCGGCTGGTGATATGCCCCTGACTATCGCGGTTAACACCCACCGCATGAGGGTTCATGTTGCTCTCCACCTGGGCGATGGCTCGCAGCACCTGTGGAGAAATGTGATAGCGCGCGCCGGCGTCATTAAAGCAGTCGGCCTGAGCATGAAATGACAGCATCAGGGTTGCAACGAACAGTGCCGTCGCAAACACATCAGAAAGAATACGCATACAAAAGTTCGCTGACAGGGGGAGGCCGGAGTGCCGTTCAGGCGTTAGATTTCGTCGAGTTGACGTTCATTATTTGTAATGCGGGTGAACTGCATTTGTAATGCGGGTGAACTGCTGCATCAGATAGCTAATCATCATCGTCAAACGTGACGTCGATAGAGTCCATGGCAGCCGCTATCATTTCCGTTGTCGGGACAAGTGGCACCACCACGCAACCCTCCGGAATTTCCGGATAGTTGCTTTCATCGTGGCGATTTGCGACCACATCCACAGCGTCCCTAAAACCAAACCAGTTACTCCATTTTGGTCGCTCGCCTGTGGCGGCTTCAAACATGTCAGACAGTGCATCCTCTGCGTGGTCACGTTCCTCAATCAATTTTATCTCGCTCGCTTCTAGCTCGGCGATACGTGATAGTAGTGTTGAGACGTACTCTTGCGGGTAAAGCGGGATTGTTGGATTATTGTCCATCGCTATTGCTCCAGTCGTTATCCCATACTGCATAGGCGTGGTCTTCGTCGACTTCTACAGCGCCAGTACTACCACATTGGGGGCAAGTGATTTTGTCTCCATCGTATAACCAGGGATCACTACCGTCCTCTGTCTCTACCTTGAGTATGTCGTTGTCACATAGTGGACATATGCCAACCCATGAAATATTCAGATTCTTCATTGGACTACCGCCATTTTTCCATATTTAACGGTTTCACCAGCATTCAGACCGGCATCAATCAAAAATGACAATGCAATAAAAATGTCATCTTTATTTTTGCAGTGGCACGAATTAACAAAGTTTTCGATGGTGCTTTGTGCCAATGCTTTTATTTCTTTCTCACTTAAATGTGGCTGGTTATGCTTCTTCATGATGTTACTTCCTTCCCCTATCACAATTCCAAAAGGACTTAACTTCTGCCTCGCTATTCCCCGTAAAAGTAATATTTCCCCTTATTAAATCGCAGTAGTGATTGAGCGTGTATGAATGTATTCCAGCGTTGCACCTATTCGGGCTAACATATGTTTCGCCGGATTTACAAAATGGGCAGGGATTTAATTCAATCATCTTGTTATCCTCTGAGCGCTAACCAATCCCTCTAAAAGCTGACGAATTTCAATTTCGTCAAAGCCACCGGGATATTTTGCTTTTGATTCATCAGACATGTTTTTCTCCTCTACCATCCACCGCCGACACCCACTGCCAGAGCGGCGTTGTCTGATGAGTCCAAAGACACATTGAGGCGGATAGTCGTGTTGGGTGAAGTTTTGTACTGGATACCCCCTGCAAGGGCATTAGCGGACTGGTAATTTCCTACCGCGACCCCGTAGGAAAAGCGGTTGCTGGCCACATAGGGGATCGAGGCTATCGCCGCTACACCCGCTATCCCGGCATGCAGGCGCTTCTCCGCCCGCTCGATACGCGTGTTTAGCTGGCTGAACTTGCTGTCGGTGTAATACCTGGCTTCATTGGCCCGCGTATCGGTGTAGGTCTGCGATTGGCGCAGCGTGTCAGCGGTGTCGATATTCAGGGTATCAACCCGCCAGTTGGTATAGTCGTTTGCTGATTTCAGCGTCGCGGCGTCACCGTCTCTCCGTGCCTGGGACTCGTTGGCAATGGCTTCATTGCGGGCCGTCTGCTCCACTTTTAACAGGGCATCGGTACGCGCATTGGTGGCTGTCTCACGCTCGTCCGTGTGTGACCTGGCAGCACGCAGCGTATCGGCATTCCCTGTATCGCTGTGAGCATTAGCCACGGCCAGCGTGTTGGCATTGGACACCTGCACCTGCCCCACATTGGCGGCATCGGTTTTTGACGTCCCTGCCTTGACGCCGCTAATAAAGCGCTCACCTACATTGACCTCATCAAACCTTGCGGTGAGGGAGCCGGTTCCCAGCGCAACCCCGCCGTTTGTAGCATTGGCCCCGTAGCCCAGTCCCACCCCGCCATAGCCTGCGGTCGCGCGGGTGCCGACTGCCACCGAGCCTTGCCCCTGCGGGCCAGAACTCAGGGCGGCTGACTCAGCCCCAACGGCCACGCCGAAGCTGGCTTTTTCAGTCGTGGCCCCCTGGCCAACGGAGACCGCGTTATAGCCGCCTTTGGCACCATTCCCCACGGCAACACCCAGCGCCTTGCTGGCGTCACCGCCCACTACAACACTCTGTTCATCGGCGACCCCGCCCTCACCCAGGATGATGGCCCGGCGTTCGCCTGGTTCTTGTCCCCGATGATAATCCGGGGATGATTTTCTGAGGTGTTGTACTGTTTGGTTTCGTTCTGCTGCCCAATCACCACAGAATTATCCTGTGGCACCGTGTTCTGGTTCCCGATAACGGTGCTTTTGCTGCTCGGCACGTTATTCGCCTCGCCGCCGTCAAGGTTAATAGAGCCGTCAGCGGAAAACGCGGAAGCTGTCATGACAGCACAGACAAATCCCGCTAGAATAATCAGCGTTATTTTCAATTTCATTTGACGATGCTCCGTAGTATTGGATGGCTTTGGAAATGACGGGCGTGGTGTGCTGGAACACACCACGCCAACTTTTTATGGGTAGTTATGGGTGATCACCGCCGCTTTTTTTCCTTCACTCAGCCAGCGAAACGTTATCTCCGGTCGCCCGTGTTTCTCTGTTGCCTTCCCACGCCACTGATCCGAGCAATCAATCTCTCCTGTGAAAGATGTTTTGCATGCAGGTACCACGATAGAGCCGGTAAAGCGGATCTGCCCGGCGGCGATTGGCGAGGACGCGAGCGCTGGCAATGCCATTGTGGCGAACGCAACAAGAATAATTACAACGGGGTTGATTGCGGCTAAAGTGTATTTCGTTGTTTTCATCGGACTCTCCTTTCTGTATGAAGCAATGCACCGGGGGTACTGCCATACCCCCGGTACCTGCTGCGTATCAGTCACGGATGCGACCAAATTTTATAACTAACTCCCCTTACGCTTAGTTGATACTGATGATGATTTAACCAATTATTGTACAGGTTATAGTCAATGCTTTTGCCGTTTTCTGTGAAAGGGCGTGCCTATTGAACATCAACGATCTCTTGTGCTGGTCAGTCTGAGATAACGGTCGTAGACCTTACGGGCGTACCTCATTCGGAAAGGGGCATTGGTATTTCTGAATCCGGCGTTATAGGCCCCCACTGACGTCCAGTTCACGCCGTTCTGTTCAATATTCCTCGCCAGTATCCAGGCACCTACGTGGATGTTCTGGCAGGGATTGTTCAGTAACACCGCGCGGGTGATCCCCAGGGGCTTCAGCGCGGGCAACCAGGCGGAATTTATCTGCATCAGTCCAATGTCTTCGCTACGCACCTGGCCGTTTTTTTTATTCAGCCCGATGACGCGGGGATCCAGGCCACTTTCCACTTCAGCAATAGCCAGCAGCAACCGCCAGTCCACGCGGAATTTCAGCCCGGCATCCTGGAAGCATCGAGCGATGTCCGGCGTAAGCGTCGCCGCCCGAAGCATGCCTGACGTGGCTACCAACAGCAGCAAGACGCCAATCACCCGGTACCACATAATGAAACCACCATGAAAACGGAATAAAGAATGGGAATAAATGGCACGCTGCGCGCGAACTTCCCGGCTATCGCGGCCAACACAAGGCTCCCCCCCAAACAGGCCGCCGCCCATTCTGGTGTCAGCCAGGCTCCCACGGCGGGCAGCACATAAAGGTCACCCGCCGCCAGCGCCGGCGGCTGTGACCGCCACGCGGTAACCAGATTCAACGTCAAGGCCGGAAGCAGCATCACCGCCGCACCGGCCAATGGCGGCAGGGGATCTTTCCCGGGCAACACGGCGCTGAGCGCCACCCAGGACAGGGCGAAGATCAACATGTCCGGTACCCACTGCGTAACACCATCAATGTAGGCAGCGCTGCCCAGCAGCAGGACAAACAGCGTAAACACCGGGTTACTGGACACCAGAGCGACGGACAGCATACCGCCGCCCAGCAGCAGAATGGCGAGACAGGAACGGATGCGGATCGGGTTCTCCCAGCCATCAGTGGTCCGGTGCGACTGCGCAGCTGACTGTCGGGCGCGTTCATACAGCGTTGGCGTGGCATAGGCCAGCATCAGGGAGAAAATAATCAGACTTACTACGGTCAACATCGGTTTTCCCTCAAATAGACCACGTATCCAACCGGAATAAAGGCGGGCCGGGGCTGCCAACCTGTTGGCGTAGTAATCCCCGTAAGGTCGGACAAGCCGAAGTGCGTGCTGTTTTCCGTGTCCTGCAACAGTTGCGAAAACAACCCGGGGACTGCTGGCCTGAACGCATAAGCGATGTCGCCGCTGATGCGGAGCGCTATGCCGCTGCTTTGGGGAAGCCAGGCCGGCAATGTGACGCGGTCTGACACATCTCCATTTGTGGGCATAGCGGCGCACAGGGCGTTATCAAGCGCTTCAACGTAGTGAAGAAACTGGCTGGACTGTTGCTGCTGCTTTACCACAGCCAGGGGAGATTGCTGCATGTCACTGACGATGGACAACAGAATGCTGGCCGCCATCAGTAAGGTGGCGGCAAGGAATAGAGCGGTTTTCATTGATAGATATAAACCCAGAACGCGCCCGGGGAACACCCATGCGTCGGGTTAGGGTCGGATACGATCCTGTACCCCGTGTTCCCCGGAACCTGAAAGCTGAGGAAACCGGACTTCGCCCAGTCGGTATTGTTGTCGAATGCATTCGCTACCAGCGTATCACCGACGTACCCTGCCAGCGCCCAGGCGTTTCTGCACGACCCCCCGGAACCCACCTCTTTTGGCACGACAGACGTGCCGCCTGATGCGTAAACAGTGATGGTATGTGAGGTCTGATTATGTCCGTCATATTGGTTAACGTAGTGTCCAGCACCTGTATAACGGCCAGTGGATCCCCCCCGTGCCAGATACCAGACTGACAGGACAGGATAGCGCCGGCATTGTCACGACTTATCGCTCCCCAGGTATCGCAGGAGGCTCCCGCCGTGTTCACCTGCTGCAGCTTGACGACCCCCCCCAGCACCAGGTCATGACTGCCCCGTAGCATGCCGTTGGCTGTCAGGTCTTTATTGGCCGTGATAGCACCACCCGACTGTACGCTTTCAGAGAAGTAACCATTTCTGGCATTGACATCCCGGACAGTGGTGATGTCGTTGCCGCCCATATTCAGCGCCGTACCCATGGTATTGAGCTCCGGGTAACCCGCCACCGCGTGACGGTAGAGATAATCATTGACCCGCGCCCCATTGGCGTAAAAGCCCGCAATGACTACACTGCCATCACCTGGGTTATAACCGCCAAAGGCTGACAGGTTTTCCTGCCAACTTCCCAGCGCCCCTTTTGCCACACCGTTCTCGATATAACCCCCTGCCGCCCCGATACTGTTCGCGAGCTTGCGCGCCTGACTGAGAGAAAGTGGCGTACCGCCACTCATGAACGTCATGCTATGAAGCCGGTTCGGCACGGGCTGGAAAATCAGCGTGCGGTATGTCGCGGTATAGGGGGTCGTTGAGGCAAACCCGGCGGGCAGATAACCCGCCGTTATGAGCATGGGTACCGTCAGGGTATAGCCCGACGACACACTGCTGCGCGCAGCAATGACCGCATGCTGATCGGCAATATAGTGATTAACGGCCTTCTGGACGGTATTTGCCTGCCCCGCCGCGATGTTGAGACGGTACGCCTCCGCAGCCCACTGACTGAGCGGGATCAACACGCTCACCAGAATAATGGCCACAATGCCATACCCGATAGTGGCATCGGTTATCTGCGCGATGCCCCGCTTCAGGATCTTCACGCTCTAGCCCTCAAAATCGTAGGTTAAGGAGGAAAACTGATCGCTCAGGGCCGGGAAACTGCCTGACGCGATTTTTGCCTTGATGGTCGCGGCCGCCGATGTATTGCGGAGATTAAACCCGGTGATATCCACCTGCCGCCGATTGCTGTCAGGCGTGATCCGCAGGGTCTGGTGCGCAAGCACATACAGCGTACTGGCAATAGTGGATCTCGCTGTCGGGCTGACTTCTTCGCAGAACATCACATAGCGCTCCAGTGCCTCAATCACTGAGGAGGCGTGAATAGTCGATACCACAAACATGCTGAGGGAAGCCTTCAGTACCTCATGTGCCGTGGCCCCATCGCGAATTTCGCCCAGCAGAAATGCCGAGGCACCCATGCGATAAGCTTTGCGTGTTGCACTGGCGTACCCCTCATTTTCCCTCACTTCAAGCTGAATGCAGCGCCCCTTGCCATGGCGGCCTTGCAACAGGGTTTCCGCCGGATCTTCAATGGAAACCCCCAACTGGCCGGTATGGGCAATCCGGTGGCGCAGCACCGCAGCCGCCGTGGACGTCTTGCCCGCGCCCATTTCGCCCGCAATCAGGAACAGCCCGGACGCCCCGGGCAGTTCAACGGATCGGCGCAAGGGCGTACTCAGTGGCACATCACTGAATGCAGGTATTGATGCGGGTGTCTGACGTAACACCATATCCGTCCGGCCAAACAGATCTTGCGACACCGTAGCCCGGTACAGGCGCTGATCGTAAAAACAGGAAAACTCGTTACGTCCGGCATCCCTGTGCTGATCTGTGCAGCGCTTGTGAAGCTGTCTGACGTCATCCATAAGAGGGGCAGGCACGGGAACGAGGAAACCGGTGGCGCCGACCATGCCCTTGATTTCGGCATAGTCCTCGCCGAGATAGAGGTCGATGAAATCAGCCTCACGTAGCGTGGTGGCAATCATGATGTGTCCGGATACAGGGGCCGCTGCAGGCGGCGAGGGGAAAGGTCAGGATTTGGTGGTAAATGTCAGGGTGTTATCCCCATCAATACAGGCGGTAGCAGCCCCGGCACCAGTCACCTCAGTGGTAAAGGTGGTGGTGTTGATTTTCGTGGACAGCAGATCAGCCGTGCCGAGGCTTTTGGCCACTTTCACGCAGTCGCGTTGCTGCAGTTGCGAGTCGGTGACGGTAAATCCAACGCCATTGCCGACCACGGTGATTTGACCTCCGGACTTGTTGTAAATCCGGTTATCCGACACGGTATAACTTCTGGAGATACTGCCGCCCTTCACCAAGGCAGGCACATAATCATCCGTCCCATAGCCACTGGACGAACGCAGGTTGCGCGTCTCATTCATCACGGTGGTCAGCAGCGTGACCTCACTGGTACTGTTCACATAGAAATAAGCCAATGCGGCAGCGGCCACCACCAGACCAATCACCACGATCATGATCCCCAGCGCCGCGATGGCGTCAGTAATATTTGAAATACCTTTCTTTAACGTTTTCATGGCACTGCCTTGGTTCAGGAGCATACTCGACGGGAGACGCCGCCTGCTCAGTTGAAGAAAAAAGCCTGCTGTATCAGGCCGAACATGATCAGCATCAGAGCCGCTACCAGTACACCGCAACCCAGCAGGCTGCCAATGCGCATCCGGTCACCGGTTTTCTCGACATCCCCCACCGTCTTTTCCAGCCAGGTGTCGGCAAAACGTTTTAGCGAGCCCTCGCTGTTTTTTGTCTCAAACAGACTCTGCATCTTGATGATGGCCTGCTCATCCGGGAAGTCATAGCCCGTCACGTCCAGGGCCTGCCCGAGATTCATTTCCCCGGCGCTGATGGCCCTTTCCAGCGCATCCAGCCGCTCATACAACCAGGCCGAACGGGTCGCCTCTTTCATGCTGGTGACCGCCTTCTCCATCGGGATCCCTGCAGCGAGCATGGCATTCACGTTCATGATAAAGGCCGCACCGTGAATGCGCCGGTAGATAGACCACGGAGGAAACCGATCGAGAAAGAAGCGAAGCCGGCCAGTCAGCCGGGGCAGCGACAGCAGCACCAGTGTGACAATGCCACCCAGCAGCAGCACCACCGCCCACCCGTACTGCGTCAGCAGAAGATAGAAGTAGTACACCCCGGTCTGCATACTGTTCCACTGGCTGAGCGGCACCGCCTGCATGATCACCGGCACCAGCATGACGCAGAACAGCGTCACGATCCCCACAGACAGCAGTGTCAGGTACCCCGAAATCATCACGGTGGCCTTCACGGTACGGCGTATGCGTCCGGTTCCCTCGGCAATCCCCATCGCGTTCAGGAATCCCTCCTCTGGCCTCCCGGACAGGTCGCAGGAATCAATGATGCCGAGTTCCTGATCGGGGATCCATTCACGCAGCGACTCCCCCAGTCCGAACCCCCCGTCGAGATTTTCCGCACACTCTTCCAGGATCTGCGCAATGGCATTGCCCGGATTTTTCCCGCGTCGGCTGTAGTTATCAATCAGCTTCTGAAAGGTTTCCTTCGCAGACCGGCCATCCAGCAGGTATTGCCTGAAATCGTCATAAATCTCTATGCGATCCTGTGCGTTGAAGGTAATTTTATAGATAAAGCGCGCCAGTCTGTTCACCGTTCACTCCCCGCTTTCAATCTGGCGTCGCGGTCAAGATTGCACAGGCGGCGATGCGCCCAGACCGGATCGGCCCGACCTTCGTTAATCAGCCGCGTGAGGTTCTGGCAGAGTGTCACACCTCCCTTTGCGATCCAGTCCAGATAGGCGGCCATCTTGCCCTTTTCGGCATAAAGCCGCATAAAGGCATTGTTCGTTTCAATGACCTCGAATACGCCAATACGCCCGCTGATGCCGGTGTCGCCACAGCCGCTGCAGCCGCCGATTTTACGCAGGTAAACATGGGCAGGATCGGCATACGTCTCCACCAGATCCTGCATCACCGGGCTGATTTTTTCCCGTCCACGTTGCCAGGGTACCTTGCAGGCTTCACACAACAGGGGGACCAGCCGGAGGCCGACAAGACCGGAGATGATTGTCGGGTCAAACAGCAGATCTTCATCCACACCAAATCGTCTCAGCCGCTGAAGAATGTCGGCAGGCGAGTGGGTGTGAATAGTAGTCAGTACCGGGATGCCGGTATGAATCGCCTCCACGCACCCGTGTGCCGAACCGGCATCGCGGATTTCTCCGATGTAGAGCCGATCAGGATCCATGCGCAACAGGTTGGTAATCGCCTCGGCAAACGTCTGGCTCCCCAGTGGGGTCTGGAATATGCCTTCAATGGGTGACTCAATCGGATCTTCCACCGACAGAATATTTTCCCCTTCATCTTCGGCCGCCAGAAATTCTGCTGAACACTGGCAGACAGTGGATTTGCCATGCCCGGTAGGCCCACTGTACAGCGTCCCGCCAGAGCTGTTCAGCAGCCGACGCAGCGTGATTTCTTCTTCCGGAGTCAACCCCAGTTGATCAAAGCGCAGACTCTGTTTGCGCCGGCTCACGAGGCGCAGCGCCACCGCGAGCCTTCCCTGCCCACCTGGACGGCTCGCAAAACGGCAGGTGCTGAGGCCAAAGCCGTTGACAAATTCCTCACGTACCCGTGCGTCAGCGGGTTCGGTATAGCTCAGTACCGGAATGCTGTGCTCATCACACATGGAGTTGTACAGGGCATTCACCAGCCGCGTGCCCCATTTTACCGACTCGGTACGCACGCGGCGCAGGTTGCCATCTACCCGGTAATAGACCCGCGTAAAGTTTGTCTTGATCCGGATATGTATATCTGACGCGCGCAGACTCACCGCCTCGCTGAAGAGGCTGAGCATCAAGGTCTGAAAATCGCTGGCACTGGCCACGGTGTCACCGACTGCGCTGAACTGATGACTGATTTTCTCCAGCTGTTGGCGATCGCACCAGGTGACGCCTGTATCTAGCCCCTGTCCTCGCAGTTGCTGGCGTAGCTCAAAGAACTCCGTGTTCTGATCGAGTTCGCTCAAGACATACAGGCAAACAAACTGCGTCTGATTGTCGCGGATCAGCCGGACATTATCCCGGATGGCCGCCGAATAGCCCCGTCCCCCGCCGGTGGAGGCAGCGGAAGCAGGCTGTGGGTCTGGTCGCTGATAGTCATCATGGGAGGTCGCCTCAGTTCAGTGTGAAGAGATGACCGTCACGGGTACGCCTGATCACCACGCCCGCAGAGAAACGGACACCACGCTATAGCCCCCGGCCACGCTGTCGCCTGCACGCACCTGCGCACTGGTGCCATCTGCAAGGTCAAGCGTGGCCACCGCGCCCGTAATTTTTGCCAAGGCGGGCAGGGCGCTGACGGAAGGGGCGGTCACGAATGCGCCCCCCTGTCCGGCCGGAGACGGACTGACCACCGGGGTCATGGCCGTGTCGGCCAGACCGGCGGCCATTTTTGCCTTGTTGAATGCGGCCTGCGCGTCGTAATACACGCGGCCACTCTGCAGGCGATCTAGATCACCCAGCGTTCTGACGTCCTCCTCGGCCTGCACGCCGCCGCACGACAGCAGAAACAACAAGGCGTACTTAACGTTTGCCATAAAGCACTCCTGAGATTTTGTATCTGAGTGAGCCATCTGAACTGTTGAGGGCGACGGTGATGTCGGAAAGGCGGAGCCCTGTGTAGCGGTCACCGGCAAAGATTTGCTGCGGTGAAATGTCTGTCTCTGCCGAGAACGTGTAGGCCAGCCAGTCCTGCAATGGCAGCGCTTCACCCTCGCTGTTCGTCTTCACCGCCTTAATCGGCACGGCCATGATGGCGAGATCGATATTCAGCGCCTGAAACAGCGACATGAGATCCATCAGGCGTTCTTCGGCCGACCCCATCGGGTCGTCCCCTTCCGGGGGAAGCCGCTGCGGCAATGAAAATGAGGTCAGACCGCTTTGCTGAAAGTTAAAATCTGCCGACACACCAAACCGTGCCTGCACAGCACGGACAACGTCGCGTGTTGTCACCGCCGAGTGTGTTCTGCGCACAGACTGAACGCTGATATGGGTGTCTGTACACACCACCGTGGTAGATATCCAGCCCTTGATCGAGACAGGAATACGATCCAGCCCTCCCGACAATGGCGGATAAACGTGGAGACCGACGGTTTATCGATCCAGGGGTGTCGAAGCCCGGCCAGGGCTGTCTGGTAACGGGCCTGCCGGTTAAGCTCGGCCTGCCGGATCCGGGCGCGCTCGATGGCCAGCCGTGCAGCGGCTTCCCGCTCCCCCACTGCGTGCAGGTATACCATCAGCCCGGCCAGCGCAAGGATGAGGGCTATCCCTGTTGCCACAAGCTGTGCGCGGGTCATCCCCCACGTCAGGGGACGCAGCCTGAACTGCTTGCTGAGCGCCTGCGGGACAAGCAGCGTCGACAGATCCAGGGCCGCCGTTACCCATGGCAGTGACAGGTCACCCTGGACAGGGACATCCAGACTTCCCTGACTGCCACGCAGTTCATTACGCAGGTCGATGATCCGCTGACGCAGCTCATCCGCTGTGTAGATTTTATCAGACCCACGGGTGGATACCCCCGCGCTCGGTCTTGCCAACCAGCGTGTACTGCGCAATACCCTCAGGGCTGTCACCCAGCGGCACCACGGCGATACAGCAGCCTTCCAGCAGCGAGGCCAGTGCAACAATCAGCGAATAGGCCCCCCGCAGCCGCTGACGCGTCTTGGGGGCAAAGCCTGCCTGAATGCTGTCACTCTGCCGCACCGCCACCAGATCCAGCCCCTGCGCTTTCCCAATACGCCGGATCTCTTTCATGGGGTTACGCTGCGCGCGGATGGTCTGCCAGACTAGCCCGACCACAAAACGCCGTTGATGAAAGGTCAAGACGCGGATCTGACCGGCACCCTGTCCCGGTACCGGCTTTGGACTCTTTTTTTTCATGAGTGTTACCCGATATAGGGTGTGACGGTGATGACGAAGGACTGGCGGGTGGTTGTACCGGAACGGTGTCCGCCGGTGAGGAGGTTATCCGGTGATCCGATACCCTGTTTACTGGCGTTATCCACATTCTGCTCCAGTCCGCTGATGATGACGGTCTGTCCAGGCTTCAGCCAGACGCGCTGTGGCACTGAACGGGAATCCACCTCTGGCGTCTCGATTCTGTTCGCGCCCTTGCCGCTTTCACGCAATGTGACGAGGCTGGAAATATTCAGGAACATGTTGAGCATCATCCGTTCACCCCCATCGAGAATTTTAGGGAAGAGGGTGATGTTGGTGCCGGTAGTGACCGTCCCTGGCGTCAGCGTTTCTGAGGCAACGCTGCTACTGCCGCTGACAAACGGCGTGCTGGTTGTACTCTTGAGATAGGCAATCTGCCGCCCGACCACCACCGAGGCAGCAGCCATGTTGGTGGTCATCAGCGGGATGGTTCTCACGTCCGCCACCTTCGCCTGACTGGACAGTGCATCAAACAGGAAAGAAGATCCGGCCAACTGCTGCGCCCTCCCCGTTGCCGTGTCCAGCACAGAGACACTCAACGATCCGGCGTCAGCGATCGTTCCGGCCGGATCAGCAAGGTTAATGCCATATTTTACCGGCCAGCGTCCTGTACAGGACGTTCCAGTTGATACCCACTGCATCACGGGTATCGCTGTTCACGGTGTAAATGACCACTTTCAGATTGACCTGACGGCTGAGCGCCCTGTTCTCGGCGGTGAGATACTCACCGATCCGCCTTACTACGTCCGGCACATCAGTGACGACGACGGTGCCGGTGGTTCTGTTCATGTCAAGCCGTCCCACTCCTGGGGTCAGCATGCTCTGCGCGGTCAATTTCAGGTCATCATAAAGATTGTTCCCCATCACCACGTCCGACTTGAGGTTGGTGCCACTCTCCCCGACACGCCCCCTGAACCGCCGCTGCCGGAACTGGACGCCCCGTCTGAGCTGCTGCTGTTGGAGACGCCGCTGACTACCGAGCCGGTGAGCGCATATCTTGCGTCAGAAGGTTCAATATCAAATCGCGCGGTCTGCAGATAAAAGAAGGTCACCCTGCCGTCCTCATACTTCCAGGAAATCCCCAGACGCGCGGTAACGATGTCGAGCAGCCCCCCGAGGTTACCGTTGTAGCGGATGCCGGAGAACGTTCTCGCCGCGCCGCCGTCGTTCGCTGATGTGCCAGCGGTAACGCTGCCGCTCCCGAATGACCCCAGCGGCCGCATATCGCCGCTGGCTGACAGGACTGGCGAGGGCGCACTGTCCAGCCGCTGCGTGGGAGATCCCCCACACTGCCCCGGCCCGCCAGTACGGCCATCGCGTCAGGTGTTACACGGGTACGAATAGGGCAGAAGGTCGCAATATCCTGACTGAACTGCATGATGTCTACCGGTTTTTTTTGTCAGGTAAGGCAGGGTGCAGTTGACCACCTCCCGGGGCGCATCATACTTCGCGGCAGGCAATGGCACCGGGCTGACAAACTGGCTGTTCTGAAACTGGACGACCGGGCGGTTCTCGCTGGCCTGGCGGATCATGGAAGAGGTCGCGTCAGCGGTTGCTTCCGCAGACCGGTTAACATCGTTGATGCGCTCAAAAGCGCAGCCCGGCAGCAGCAGTGAACCTGTCAGCACTGCCAGGGCGTGTTTTTTTAACATGGCTCTTTCCTGTTACGGTCTGTCAGGTCAGATACCACGGCAAAACGCGGCTGACATAGTCTGACGACGTGAACATTAGGGTGAGGAAACCGCGATTTTGGTGGTGTGGGCCGGGTGATGCTCGACTGTAACCCGGGTTGATTTTGTTGTTAACAATCCTTGTGCTCACGCTGATACAACGCCAGGAATGCCTTGGTGATAAAATCAGCACGTTCAAGCGTGTTGTCTTCGTCGTATACATTCATCGCGATGATCTGGCTAAGCGTTTCCGCTGCAACCACTTGCACGCCTTCTGGGAGATCACTTAATTTCATGGCTACCTCGATTTAAATCAAACGGGTTTTGGTGATGTGGTGAGCAGGCATTGCCCCTGGTGTTGGCTGTATCTTATATCCAGCCCACCACACCCCAAAAACAGCTTGGAAATGGTTCGCCACGTTGTCGGTGGCTGCCGTAGAGCGCAAGGCTTGTTGTGAAAGAGCAGTTAAAACAGAGCAGACTGGTTAATCTGCGTTGGTTTAGTGCCTGGTTTACTTCTCCACCTCAGGCTGCAGTGTTAGTCTCGTCGTTTTGTGCTTACTGATGCGTTAACCGGGCGCAAACCGGCACTGAGTGATGCCCTATGCCTCCTTTCCCTCACTGCGTCGCCATGGGAACCCGACCTGTATCGCCGTCGTCGCGTGTCCTCAAATCAATCAGGACGCATGCGGTCTGTCCGCCTTGTTACTTCAAATCGGTTTCCTCCCGGAAAAATAGGGGTTCAGCGCCCTTCACTGACAACAATCAGACATTGCTGGCGATAGCCGCTGACAAAAAGCGGCACCTGCGCGTGACGCCAGAGGGTAAACAACTGTGCCGTTGCCGCTTCAAGATTTGCTGCGGAGAAGGAAAGCGCGTAATCGATGGGGTAGTCCGTCCCTGTATCCCAGCGAACTGTCCATTTTCCCTTGTCCAGCGAGCAGCGTTCTTTTGACATCCACAGGCTGTAGCCCTGCCTGAGCGTCATGCCTTTATCAATTTTCCAGACTTTCATCACCGGTGACGGTGCACCTGTGGGGGCGGCTCTGCCTTGCGTCTTGTCGCCGTGGAAAGGATTAGGGCGGGTTGTGGGTAAGGAAACGGGGTGACTCCCCCGCTCTGCCGGATCACGCCTTGATACGTATGAGAGGTATCCGCCGTTGCCGCCGCACGCGGTGGGGAAGATTTACCCGCTGCCGTACCCGCAATGACTGGATGAGTCAGCAGCAGGGAAGAGGCGTCGGTGCCTGCCGGCGCGGCGGGACGTTGTGCAAACAGCCCACTCTGATGGAGACGAAATTGCATTGCACTGATTTGGGTAGCACTGCGTGTCAGGTCATTGTCCACGACGTTGCCCGAAGACGATCCGGCAACAACAACCGATGGCGATGCACAGCCGGTTAGCAGCAGGGCCGGAAGCAGCCCTGCCTGTTTACTCAATGACATAAAGGACACTCCGGAAAATCAGGGCAGACACAGGCTGCCCGCCACCAGATTGGGCGTTAGGCGGCTGAATCCTGATACTGGGAAGACTCGGTTGATATGCGTTGAGCAGAAGCCGTCACAGCCGCATATTTCTCAAACCAGAACTCCACTGGCGCGGCCGTCTCTCTGACCAGCCCAAAACGCATCGCGGTGCGGAAATTCACACTGTGCCGCTGCGCCCGGTAGACCTGCTGAGACAGCAGTACGCGGAACGCTTCTGCCGAGGCATTCCCTTTTGACGTTCGGCACTCTGTGCACACGGGCATGAGTCCGCAGCATTCACCGGGCAACAAGGCAAAATCCGCTTCACACCGTTCCGCATGCCAGCCTCGTGCCGGCAACTCACTGCCACAATAGGCGCAGCATCCACCAAACTTCCTGCGCAACACGTCACGTTTTGTTTTCGTTAGCTTCATGTGCCACCTCCAGTTTTACCAGTTAGGCAAATCAACAATAACTGTCCAAGCGGTTCCGGGCAGACCCACTCCAGCGAGTGGGCCTGCACAGACTGCTTTATGTCATTTGGCGCTATGTGGTTTGCTACCGTCAGGGATGCCCGTTCACGACCGCATGAAAATGCAGGGCTAATCTTCTCCACAGACAGGGGTCCCGACGGATCGCCCCGAGAGCCTGCTGCAGATACATCGAATTTGTACGTAGGGGTATAACGGCAACTCGCCACAGTTCCGACTTTCCAGTGTCCCGGCCAGTATAAGAGTGGACAAGGTCCAGGCTCTCATTACTGCCCCACCTCCCGGCAGGTTCCCCTGATGTATGTCAGGCCATGACGTAGCCTCCGGCCATCTTCCGCGCATCAGCATTGCATACCGGCAAGAGAGGACCTTGAGATCAGGGTTCAACGGGCACGTTGTTAAAGAGCAGGCGTCAAAGCAACGTACTTAGACTTTGACGACGGAGCCGCCTGCGGCGGAAAAGCTTGAGACTTTTGCTACTTACAAAAAACTTACACCACAAAAATTAATATTTCAAACAAATTTTAGTAGTATATTAATTTATACTTAAATATTAAAAATAACTCATAAAATACAATTACTTATAAATAACTATTTACTATAGTTAATGACTAATTTTTAATTTGGAATAAATATATGATTGATATCTCACCAAAAACACTAGGGGAGAGATTAGAATTAGCTCTTGCAGAGTCCAAGCTATCGCAAGCACAAGCGTCTGCGGTAACAGGGGTTCCCCAAGCCACTATCAGCCACTTGATAAGAAATAAAGCTAGGACATATAAAAACTCGCGCGCCCTAGCCGACGGACTTAAAATAAATCATGACTGGCTCGTATATGGACGTGGAGGGATCCTCAACCACGATACCTACTATATTCCTATAATTCATGACTATTTTCGGCTTCGTTTATATTTATCTGAGAAATTCCTTGAAAAAAGAACTCATTTTATTGTTACTGAGCAGAATTACGGCGAATGCATGTTTGCAACAGTTTTGGATACCTCATTGCTGATATGTTCAGAGAAAGAGGAAAGTGAATATATTTACAGGAACTCAGAGTTACTATCATGGACTGAAAGTAATAAATTAATTACAAACAACCATTCTCAATGGATTGGGATTTTTCTTATACATGAAAAGCGCTCATATAATATAACACCAAATTTCTTAATTAGAGAATAATTCATTAACAAAATATTTTTCAATTATGCTCACGTATCATATAGATTTACTACATGAAAAAAAGTGTAGATACGAGGGTTGAAAAAATCAACAAAAAAACATAATTTTGTTTAAAAATAATTTTTTATTCATATTTATCAAGGTGATACTTATGAAAAATTCATCTGTTGTGGTTTTTAGTGGTGGACAGGACTCGACCACATGTCTCCTACAGGCTATCAACAAATACAATTCCGTTCATTGCGTTACTTTTGATTATGGCCAACGCCATAGCCAAGAGATTGACATAGCGAGGGATATTGCGAAGAAATTAGGGGTGAAATCACATAAATTCATTGATGTTTCCATAATTAATGAGCTTTCAGCCAGCAGCCTAACAAGGGATGACTTGCTGGTTCCTGAACCCCATATGCGCAAAAATAGTGATTTACCTCTTACCTTTGTTCCAGGCCGAAACATTATTTTCCTAACATTGGCATCGATCTATGCTTATCAAGTTCAGGCGGAAACAATCATTACAGGAGTATGTGAGACAGACTTTTCAGGCTATCCAGATTGTCGTAATGATTTTGTTGTTGCGCTTAATAAGGCAATATCATTAGGCATCGACAGAGAATTAGTTTTTGAGACTCCACTTATGTGGCTGACCAAAGCTGAAATTTGGGCATTAGCAGACAAACTTGGGATGCTAAACTTTGTTAAAAATGAAACCATGACTTGTTACAATGGAATAAAGAGCTTCGGATGTGGTAAATGTGAAGCCTGCAACCTTCGGAGTAAAGGTCTTAAAGAGTATCTAAACAATAAAACAGTCATAAGAAAAAAATTACAAAGCAAACTATATTTATAGATGCTATTCAGCAAGGTATCTGTTAAAGAGATATCTTGCTCCATACGCTGGAAAAACATTAATTAGTGCGTAAATAAGCTTCACAGCTATTTGAACACAAATAATTTGTAATATTTGGCCCTGCTCCATAACCCCATAAAAAGCTATAAAGCAGAATATAATGCTATCTAAAACAGAAGCAACGAACGTACTTGAAATTAATCGGACATACAAATACTTAGATTTAGTTAATTTTTTTATCTTTATTAATGTATAGGAGTTTGCTAGTTCAGAGCAAAAAAATGCTAGTGTTGAAGCAATAAACGCTGACTGAATTTGTGTTACCAAATTTTTGTATGAGCTGTTAAAAATCCATTCTGGAAGAACTGGCAAAGATAAGGATAAAGATAGTAGCAACAAAAGGAGAGCATTTGAACACACACACATATATATAGCTCTTCTTGCCAACTTAAAACCATAGAATTCATTCAACAAATCTACAATCAGAAACGTCAGTGGATAAACAAATACACCTGGAGTTACTAACACTCCCAAACCTGAAAAAAAGACTGGCTTGACTGCGGAAATATTACTAAATATGTAGCAAACAGTAATTATTAGGCAAAAAAGAGAATATAGTATCCATTG
This sequence comes from Serratia symbiotica, assembly GCF_000821185.2. NCBI lineage: Bacteria > Pseudomonadati > Pseudomonadota > Gammaproteobacteria > Enterobacterales > Yersiniaceae > Serratia > Serratia symbiotica. Next base: position 49,085 of record NZ_CP050857.1, read on the forward strand.
TCTTTCGGGACGACTTGTAATGTCATATTGTGTATCTACCTGTTGGCCTGAACTATACGCCTTCCTATAAATTGCCTCGACTTCATCACGACTTAGATCATCCATAACATCTGTGTTGCGAATATCATAGAAATTTGCTGACATAATACGCCCAGTGTTTTTAATCATAATCTTTATTCTGTTAGTGACTGGATCAAAGCCAAGCAATTTAAATCTTTCATTGTACTCCATATCTTTCCTCTACTATTGTTCCAACCAACTCATCAGAAGCTGAGGAAAATCTACCATTCCTAACTACCCTTAGTGTCATTTTAGGAGTAATAACCAGAATGTTGCCCTCTCCCTCATTTACCCATCGCCTCACAATCAAAATATCTCCCTTATTGTAGTAACCCCTTATTTCCTTGGATAGATGGATGCCAATTACATTTGGTCCTTCACCAAAGAAATAAGTTATTTCTGACGAAACAACCAAATTACCTATTTTTGCTTTCAAGGCTGACATTAGGGTTGTATCAGTAACAATAGGTACAGCTATTGGGTTCATATTCCCATCGAGGGCAATTAGATCATTTGAGAGTTCTTTTTCTCTTAAGTCTAATGTTTGAATTTCGCTGAAAGAAACACCAAAGAATCCGGCCACCTTTCTAACGGTACTACTTTGGACTCTATCAACTTTACCTTCAAGTATATTGTAAATTGTTGTTCGATTTACGCCTGCTCCCTCACTAAGGGAAATCTGTGTTTCTTTTCGTGATTTTAAAAGGTAGTCGATGTTACTTTTTAGGTAGTTTTTATTTTTAGTCATGACGACCCTGCTCCGGCCTTCCACAGCTCACTGAAAGACAAGTGGATTTGCCTTGTCGAGGAGATGAAGTTTCATCAGTGTAAAAATAAGCGCGTTCAGATTGTTCTACGTGTGATGGGTCGGCACGTAGAACAATCTGACATATTTCCGTTACCGGGAACAGCGTTAATCGAACCATCTTTTTCCCGCCTTGATACAGCAGTCACTCTGGCAAGGCATTTTATGCTAATGCTGGATTTTGGCCAGGTCATCGGCGGTCAACCCCGTCATCTTCATGACCAGGTTACGATCAAGACCGTTGGTCAGCATTGTGCGGGCAACGGCAAGCTTGCCTTCTTGGCGGCCTCTAGCTTCGCCAAGTTGAATGCCTTCCTGACGCCCTTTTTCAATCCCTTTAAGTTCCAGTTTTTGTGCAACGGTCATAAGCACCTCCTCATGTTGTGGCGCACGACGCGCCAGTTCGCGGATAAACGCCTCCGGGGCTGCCGTGTCACCAACCTGTAGCATGTAATTCATCAATGATGTCAGTTGCTCCTGCGTAGTATATCCGGCCAGCAGCAACGTGACCAGTTGTTCCAGCAGGTCAGCCAGGTCGCGCTGACGGATGTGTTTCTGTAAAAGCTCCAGGATGGCCATACGGCGATGCTGCATGATTTGCTCATCCGGGATGACTGTGACATCGACCAGGGAAAACGCTCCCGCATAAAGCTGTGTGGCCAGTTCAGGGTCACCAAACTCATCCAGCCAGCGCATCGAGTACGGATAAGGCGTCACCTGACCGTGATAGAACAACAGTGGAACCACCAGAGGCAGCTGCTCGTTACCCGCATCAAGATGGCGTTGCATTGCCGCGATACTGTATCTCATCAAGCGAAAGGCCATATTCTTATCAGGGGAACTTTGGTGCTCGATAAGGCAATAGACAAAGCCGATACCCTTCCCCGCCTTGAGTGAATAGAGCACATCGGAATAATAGGCACGCAGGTCTTCTTCAACAAAGCTGCCCGATTCCAGCTTTAACGTACTCAAGTCACAGTGTGTGAGCACTGCCGGCGGCAAATGCAATTGCAGGAAGTCACGCGCTGTTTCTGGATGGGTCAGAAACTGCTTGAACACGGCGTCATGGGGAATGGGGGTCGTTTTGCTCATCAGTTACCTGCTTCGGGTGACGATGGCCTGGGCGAACAGGCGGCCTGACGGGTAAAGCACCAGGCTGCTCTCGATATTATAGACCTGGCCGGTACGTTTGGTGGCTTCGTGCATGGCGGGTACCAGCAGGCGGCGGGCGCGTTTTTTCAGACTGTTGACGTCCTGGACAAGTTGTCCGGCGGCACAGTCGGGGGAGAGTGGCTCCGAGTGGGTATGGGACATGCCGGGCTTGAGCAGCACCATCATGGCGACGGTATGAGCAAACGCCTCGGTGTCGATATCGATAATCTCGTCTTCAGCACTCTCTGGCTGGACAGGGTGGTCAGTCATCAATTTTTCAGCTGGCGGGGTAATGTGACCAAAGTATCGCATAGTCCGTGCCATTGAGCACCTGTGAGTGACCATCATTGCGCAACACCTGCGCATCACTGAAGGACAACGGCCTCCTGGGCATGCCCACTTTCTCCATCCAGTTATACACGGGTTTTGCAACATATCTGTGGATAATCTCGCCAGTATACACCCTGGACTTAAGTGCAGCTTACGCCCGGTTGCGCAATATTATACTGTTTATACGTCCAGTACAATATTAATGCTTAAGTAAAATTCTGACCAGGAAAGTACACATTGTGAGCAACACCTCCCAGACCATCACCGCGATGGCCCTCCCCACCACGCCAGCAGTTCAGCGACCCGGCGTTCATCCAGGTAAAACAGCCCCTTCCCCTCAGCGCCAGACAGGGGTCAGACTCCATGATACCGGTATCGCCTGTGGCTTCCCCTCGCCCGCTCAGGACTACCTGGAACAACGTCTGTCACTGGATGATATCTGCATCCGTTTCCCGGAAAGTACCTACCTGGTGCGAGCCGACGGCCATTCAATGCGGGACGCCGGTATTCTCGACAGCGACCTGCTGGTCGTTGAGTGCTGTTACCCGGCACGGCACGGCGACATCGTCATTGCGACGGTCGATGGCGCATTCACCTGCAAACGCCTGCAATTGCATCCCCGCCCGTTACTGCTGCCGGCCAACCCAGCCTTTGCGTCCATCGACGTGGATAATGAGGACATGGAGACGGTCATCTTTGGCGTGGTTCGCTACGCTATCCACACGCTTTGACCCTTGCCAACGCCTGTTAAGCCATGTTTGCCCTGGTTGACGTCAACAGCTTTTATGCCTCTTGCGAGACGGTGTTTCGACCTGACCTGCGCGGTAAACCCGTGGTGTAGTGGTCAACTAAAACTGGCCACCGCGTTAGAGTTTTTCCAGTATCGGTTTTCCGATTCGTTTGGTGGTAACCCACCGTTATATTCATGCGGCCTGAGCGCGCTGTAATACCCAACGATATAGTCCGTTATTGCGTGGGCTGCATCGCTGAAGTTTATGTAACCCGTCACCGGTACCCATTCGTTCTTCAGACTCCTGAAGAAGCGCTCCATTGGGCTATTATCCCAGCAGTTTCCACGCCGACTCATACTCTGTCTGATCCGATACCTCCACAGTGACTGCCGGAACTGTCTGCTTGTGTAATGGCTGCCCTGATCGCTGTGGAACATCACTCCGGCTGGTTTTCCCCGGGCCTCCCACGCCATCTCCAGCGCTTTGATGGTCAGCCTGCTGTCCGGTGAGAACGACATTGCCCAGCCCACCGGTTTTCTCGCGAACAGGTCGAGAACAACGGCGAGGTAGGCCCAGCGCCTGCCTGTCCAGATATAGGTCACATCGCCACACCACACCTGATTAGGCTCTGTCACTGCGAACTGCCGCTCAAGGTGATTCGGGATAGCGATGTGTTCAAGGCCACCGCATTTATACCGATGAGTGGGCTGTTGACAACTGACCAGCCCCAGCTCTTTCATGAGCCTGCCGGCGAGCCATCGTCCCATCCTGAAGCCCTTCATGGTTGCCATAGTTGCGATACTCCTTGCGCCAGCAGAGCCATGGCTGACGCTATGCAGTTCCAGTACCTGGCTGCGTAATACAGCTCGTCTGCCATCTGGTTTTTCAGGACGGTTTTTCCAGTATTTGTAGCTGCTGCGATGAACCCCGAACACGTGGCAGAGTGTGACCACCGGATAATGCGCTCTGAGTTTCCCGATTATCGAGAACTGTTCAGGGAGTCTGACATCAAGAGCGCGGTAGCCTTTTTTAATATTTCGTTTTCCATTTCAATACGTTGTATTTTTTTCCTCAGCTCACGTATTTCAATTTGTTCAGGAGTAATGGGAGAGGCTTTAGGTATTTTTCCCTGCCGCTCATCACGCAACTGCTTCACCCATCGCGTCATTGTGGAAAGGCCGACATCCATAGCACTGGCTGCATCTGCCACGGTGTAGTTCTGGTCAACGACCAGTTGAGCGGATTCGCGTTTGAACTCTGCACTGAAATTTCTTTTTTTCATTGAAGCACCTGTAATGTCCTGAGGTGAGCATATCACCTCTGTTCAGGTGGCCAAATTCAGTGTGCCACTACAGTTTTAACGATGGCGGCAAGAAGATTTTTTACACAGATGGAAGTCGATGATGTCAAAGAAAATCTCGAAAAACTTCCAGATTTATCCTCACAAAGGATGACAAGAAGGGATGTTCTTGAACATCTCAAGGAAACTATAGTGATGCTGTCGAGGGAAAAAGGCTACAGCACAGAAGATATAAAATCAGCCATGGATGCCATGAACTTTAACTTCAGTGAAAAATCCATTGCAGATATTATCAGGAAAGAGGCTGGCGATAAAAAACGCCGGACTAAGAAAGATAAGGAGGGCATTGTCTGAAAAAGGAAATACATCATTAGGGAGACAGGTGATTGAACAGTGGCTTTAAAGTCCCTACCCCACTCTAGAGTAAATCTTTCGCTATTGGCGATATAGTATGAACCTGGGATAAAGAATCTGGATTTTGTTAAACCCACAACCACAGTGAAGTAATTTGATGCTGAATAGCCAGCTTTGCCACATCTCGATCAACGGGTGAAACATCATCAATCTTCGCTATCGTTTCACCATAATCCCACCTATCTGAATCAGATAAATACTCTCCTCGACCTCGATAATCGACCATTTCTTCCTCCAGTTTATCCCATAATGCCTTGAGTGAAGGGGCGAAACATATCCGCGTAGAAGAAAATTCCATATCCCCTACATACTCCAAAATTCTCACATTAAAGCAGGTCATTTTAGACATTACTGTATCCCAGGCTCTCCTTATCTGAGTACCACCAATGAGACCAAATGAGCGTACATGTGAGCCATCTTCATAACAGGGAAATTTGTCTTCTGCCAGACTAACAGTGCACCTGTGATACAAAGTGAAAACCCGCTCACTCCGAGAGGTGGTCATCAGGAAATAGCGATCGGTTGCCTTGATGATGTCAAAGGTAATGCCCGTTTTTGAGGTCAGTTGTAGGGTCATTTTTGATTTACGCCCAGAGAAGTGTTTTTCCTGTGAAATGAGATAAAAAAACAGGGGAATGAAGCACGAATCATCACCTTTGAGGGCGTTAAGGAAGCCACTCGGCGATACACCAATCTATCCACACGGCCTCATCACTGGCGGCAACAGGCCAGCCATCAACGAGCCAGACCGCCAGTGAATCAAAATCACCCAGTTGGATGGACAGATACTCTGCATCTGCGGGTAATGCCGGCGACTCCAGGGTGCCGATAGCTCGCCCACCACAGGCGTGGCATACATGACAAAAAAGGTCATACACCTGGTCATCAGACAACCCGCCGTTTTTGAGTGCTGTTTTTTTCCCATATCTTTCAGAGCGTTCCTGAGCGGCGGTGTTGACGTTGACGTTTTGTGTGTTCATGCTGGCACTCCTCTTAGTGGTTGATTTATCTCTCGTCGGAACCTTTCGCGGCGAAAAAGCTGACGTAGCGACGGCGAACGGGGGAACGCAAGGGCGCCGCTTGCGGCGTGCATTTCACCCTTGCGGGCACGCGGGCGACGGTGCTACAAAAGCGGCCGCGTAAGGGGCTGACGAGAGATAACCACCGGTGAAATGAGCATGAACACACCCGACACGGCGGCACGCCGGGGCGTCCTTGACGTTCGCCGGTTAGCCGGCGAACTGTGAAAAGCGGCGGCGGCACAGCCGCCTGCAAGCGTGCCTTTCGCGTCAGCGATGGACGCCCGCAGGGTGGCGACGGCTCGCCGGCGCCATGCGCAGCACGACAGCGCGCCCGGACGCACACCACCGCATAGTCTCGCCAAGCAAATCATTCAGAAGCAGCACATCCATGCCCAACTGTCGCCGTGACACCGTCAACAGGCGTCGCACCTCCTGTCGAAAGAAGAGGCATACCTGGCATAGGAAGCAGGGTACCCCCCAGGGGCAGACGCCCGGCGTGTACCCTGCCAGACGATGCATAACAGCAGATAACAGGGTGGAAGGAAGAAGATGAGAAAGAGGATGAGGGGTTAAACGGAGAACGTCGGGCAGAAGAGACTAAATCCGGTCCTTCAGCAGGAGAACTGCCGCGCCGCAGGCGCGGCAGTCCGTCCCTGAAACGCGGCTCAGGCGGCCACGGCCTCGCTGATTTCAATGGTGCCAATCTGCATACCGGCATGCGCCAGCATGTTAATCAGCTTATCCACGCTGAACAGCTGAATTTTTCCGCTGGCAAGCTCGGACACGCGCGGCTGGCTGACGCCCAGCAGGGCGGCAGCCTGGCGGGTATCCAGCCCGCGCTTTCCAATCAGCCCGTTCAGCGCCATCACCAGCTGAGAACGGACCTTCATGTTTTCTGCCTCTTCAGGCGTGGAGCTGATGGCATCCCACACGCTGTCAAATTTCTGGATTTTCATGCTTTACGCTCCTGAACAAGTTCTCTAAATCGTTTACAGGCCAGCTGGACGTCAGGCTGGCTGGTTGCCTGCGTTTTTTTCTGGAAGCAGTGCAGGACGTACACTGATTCTTCGAATTTCGCGACGTACATGGCGCGGTAGATGCCATCCGGACCCTTCACGCGGATTTCCCGCACCCCCTGCCCCACGGTACTGAACGGCTTCCAGTCGTCCGGATCAAGCCCCTGCTGGACCCTGTCCAGCTGGTGACCGATTTCGCTTTGCATCTCGCCCGGAAATTTTTTCAAATCCTCCAGGCTGCTGTCGATAAAACTGAGTGGCTTACGCATCCGCTGCCTTAATCACATTTACGTAATTGCGTATATTTTTATTTTACAGCACTGGCGGTAATCCGCCAGGACTATTTTTAGCCGGTACATAATCTGACGGGCAGCGCTCGCACCGCGTGCGGATAAGCACGTCCAGTGCGCGGAGATAATCGGCGGCGGCGGGGCCGTGCCGGTCTCTCGGCGAGTACTCGGGCATCACGCGGCGCAGGTGTTCTGAGCGGATTTTTTTGTGCCGCAGAAGTGGCGCAGAAAGGCGTTTGCCCAGGGGTGTTCACCGCAAAATGCCCTGCCCTGCTGGCGTTTTTCGACCTCTGCCGTGGCGGCAGCAATGGCCTGACGGTACGGGCAGGCCGGAACGAGTGAAAGATGGCGCGGAATGTGGCTCATGGTGGCTCCTTTATGAGAAGAAGCTGCCCCGCAGCCTGGTGTTATCAGGCGACGTCATGATCCCCGCCGAAAAATCGTCATAACCCGCCGTTTCCGCCTTATAAAGGACTTCAAACATGTCCATCCGCGCCATTGCCCGTCATTTACGTTGCTCTCGCCAGACCGTTCGGCGGTTTATCAGCTACCGTGTTGAGTAAAGAAAATATCGCTTTAGATTTCGGCGTACAGCCCCCTAAATGCTGTCAGCAGGCTGCCAGCAACAAAGTCCCCAGCACACCACGACTACGTCGCCCTAACGGGTTTAAAAGGGCATGCTTCCGTATGAATTTAAATTTCACTCTCACTATCATAGTGAAATCATTTTAATATTAAAGTAAAATCATATAGATATTATTATGATGTCAATATAATCCCGCCACCCACTTGACACAAGTGAGTTTTAGTTACTACTATTTTGAAGTTTTATTAATATTAAAAAGAGATTAAAATGATACTAACAATTGCAAATACGAAAGGGGGAGTAGGAAAATCTACTCTCGCGGTTAACATCGCAGTAGCAAGGGCTAGACAAGGCAGGAAGGTATGGTTAGTTGATGGTGATAAACAGGGCTCGTCACAAACAGCTATTTTGGTTCGTTCAGAAGACGGTGTTGAACCAGGCATCGCTTGTTCGCATTACCCTGAAGGCCCGGTGTTAAGGAGTCAAGTTCTACAACAGAAAGATAACTTTGACGATATCATCATTGAATGTGGAGGCCGAGATTCCACTGCTATGAGGGCTGCTCTGACAATCACAGACGTCCTTTTAGTTCCTTCAGCACCGGGAAGTTTCGAAGCTTGGGCAATGGATGCCAACGCCGATCTAATCAAAGAAGCGAGGAGCATTAGAGATGGGTTGGTCTGTTATTCGCTTTTGAACAAAGCGGATACTCAAGCTAGATCCTCCGACAACAGAGATATGCTTGAAATGATGGAAGAGTACAAAGAGGATATCCCAATCCTCGACAAAATCATCTATCAAAGAAAAGTCTACGCCAATGCTGCAGGCAGTGGAAGAACCGTAAGTGAACTGAAACTACGTTCGCATGAAAAGATAGCAGTGCAAGAGTTAGACGCTCTCATATCAATACTGTTTAAATAGTTAAACGCAATCAAAATAATATTAAATTAATGTATAGGTGATATGAAATGGCGATCCAAAAGAAACCCAAAATGCAGCTACCTGATTCAAAGAATGAGGCAGTAGAGAAGTTCATAAATTCCGCCCCCGATGCAAAAATTCCCGCCACGAAGGGAGTCGTAAAAGGTAAAAAACAGCAGATCACGATCACGATGGACCCCGAGCTGATTCAGCGTATAGATGAAGCTGCTGCGGAGAACGGGCAATCGCGCGCTGCCTTCATCAATATGTCATGTATCAACATATTGGACTATGGTTTGCAAATTGCTGGTAAGAAAAAGATAAGCGAATAGGCAATATCATAACACAATGACTTTAGTCTTTATTTGATGTTGTTTTAATATCAAAACAACATCAAATGTATATTGTTTTAATCTAACTGTTAACTTAGCTGCTAGCTTTTAAGATTTTTTTTTAATCAATGCAACTGCCTCTGTCATTTTCAGAAGATGACTGCACGGAATGTCAGCAGTCAATAACGCTACGGATAACAGAGCGTCATCGTGTTCTTGCCGCATTCCAGAAGGCATGGCAAACCAACCGCAATCCTAGCCACCAAGCATAGATAGCCTCAATAGACTGGCAATCAGGACCAGCGGTAGCATTTGAACAAAGATTTACGGTTTCGCGCTATTGCTGGCCTGGTATACCCCCGATAAGAGGGTTGCGGTATCTTTTCTATCAAAACTCATGCAGGCCGGGACAATTGAGAATTTTGTTTTGAGAATGGATTTTGAGTATCGTAACATGTTGATATTACAATATGAACAGAGACGCAGTTTAGGTTCTCACAAATCCTCGTTTTAGTAGCGCCAATGGTTGGCAGTTATCGCAGTTACCCGGTCGTTACCCAAACCGTAAGTTTCTACGCTAATGCTCCCGCTGATCCTTTTACCAACGCCAGATGGGCCCAGGAACACGATGTTCTCCTGCCGTTCGATGAACGCCAGGCTGGCCAGTTCCTGTATCTGCGTCCGTGGAGCACCGCTGGCAAACTTGAAGTCAAACTGCTCCAGTGTCCTGACCGCCGGTAAACCGGAAGACGTAACAGAGTCTGGGGTCGGCGATCATCCCGGCAGTCAACCTCCAGCTTAGGTAGGTATCAAATATTATGATATTTGATACCTACCTAAAACAGTATAAAAGAAGGTTTCAAAAATCGCTTTTCGAGCATTATGATACCATGGAGTATCAAAAACGATAAGTGAGACTAAAAATGGCATTACTGGGGTACGCGCGGGTATCGACCAGCCATCAAAGGCTGACGCATCAAATTTCGGAGCTGAAAATTGCAGGGGTGCGGGAAGATCGTATTTTTACAGACATGATGACTGGTGCAACTGATGAGCGTGAAGGGTTGCAGCGACTGCTGGCCCGGGCAGAGAAAGACGACGTAATCATCTGCACAAAAATGGATCGCCTGGGGCGTAACACTGCTGACATGATCCGTGTTGTTGATGGCTGTTACAAAAAGGGTATTGCAATCCGATTCCTGGAGAATGGTCTCAGTACTGAAGGGACTATGGGAAAAATGGTTATCCAGATCCTTGCCGCCGTGGCTGAAGCAGAGCGTGAGCGTATCCTGGAGCGGACGAATGACGGCAGAATAGCTGCACTTGCTGCAGGTGTAAAATTTGGCAGAAAGATTCACCCCCGAACGCCAGTAGCGCTGACGCTTATCCTGCAAGGCGAAACACTGAGCAGTGTGACAGACAAAACAGGGATCTCCCGGGCGACGTACTTTCGGTTGAAAAGAAAAATAAAAAACGATGCTAAAAATGAGCATATTTCTCAATAACATTCAATATGATATCTAAATAAGGTGGGACTTTTGGAGGAAATGGGCGCGGAACCCCTTACTCCGTGAGCTGCCTTCATTGCCATCCCAACATGCAATACCGATGGGCTGGGCATCTGAACTTCCTGTTCTGGTTAAAATGAAAAATTTGACGAAAGAGCAGCAACCACATTCTGATGACCCTGACTTCTGGGATGTTTGGACAAGAAAGGATGCTGATGGGAAATCGGTTGAGAGAACTGTCGATTGGAAAACTGTTGTAAAGGAATGGCAACAAAATTGAGCTGGAGCAGAAAATGAAATCGGAAGGGCAGATCGGAATTTAAGGAACTTTATGCCATCAATCTACTTGGTATTGCGTTCCATTATTTGTAGATATAAAAACTAGATACTTAAAAGTTAATGAGGGGGTTAGGCCTTAACGTAGGTTTTCACCCCGTTGGCCCTCAAACCCCAATAAGCTTGAGAATGATCGCGATATTACTCCGCCACGATGAACGTGTGCTAGCATCCCTGGCAGTACGATTATCGAGGGTTTGAAAGTGCAAGGTAAAAGCTGGCGTGATGTGAATCTCAATGGGAAAACATACGACCTCAAACATCTACACCCATTCAGCTTTATGGCGGATATTAAGGGCGCTACGGTGAATATCTCCGTGGCGTTCTCTAACCACTGTTTCACAGACAAGAAGGGTGAGGGGAAAACGTTGATGAGCGGCCGCTATTTTTGCGAGTCACGCTATCAGCGAAGCCTGGAACTGCGGAAAATCTTAGTTGATCACGTAGTCAACGGCCATATCGTGCCGCACTTCGACCGTAATAGTAACGAGGTGTATTACTACGCGGCGGTTTACGATTACATAGTGTTCTTCGACCTGCGACCGGATGCAAGCAACCCTGGCGGGCTGATTATGTTCGTCACGTCTGCTTATGAGCTGGATCAGTGGGGAAAAGAAACTGTGCCGAAAGGTTCGCGCGTTCGCTTCGACCACATCGGCCAGCTGCGCCTCAACGGTCAAACATTCCTGTTGGGCAAGAAGCAAAAGGGGCGCTGATTGCTCAGCGCCCCTATGCGAAAGTAATATCGATTTTTACTCTCAAACGTTTCCGGCCTACACCTTTGGTTATCCCGCTCTAGGCTGGGGGTAATTAATTTCTTAATCACCGGTATCAATACCCCGATTTCTCGGTTCCGGTCAGTATCGACAACCCAATATTAGTTCAGTAATACCGGTATTGCAACCAGAATTGATACTTTGAAGTATCGGTGCATCACCGGTAAGCGAAGATCTTGTGGCAGCCCTGTCCGATAAGTGCCATTTTTCGATTAAAAGGACGTCATTTTCATGGCGTTTCATACGCCCACTATATCCTTATATATCAAATATTTAATTCACTGACGTGCGTTTTCGTACGATTTGGCTACAGACCTCGACATGGCGTTGCCATCCCAGCATCGCTGCATTTTCTGAAACTATTTTTGATAAAAGCTGGTTGTTTCCCGCAACTGACTCAAGGAACGAGATAGTCACAGATCATGATGGTGTATTCCTTGTACCTAAAAGGTACGTTGCCGATTATGTAGCAAAATTTCAACCTCAGTGTTTGCGGATTACAGCCAGTTCAGGCAAAGAGTTTCATCTTAACTTCATGAATTTTAAAATTTCCAGCAGATAGTGAACTAACATATAAACCGTTGAGTAGGGCAACATTCATTTTGGTGAATTTTAACTATATCAACGGATATGTTACGCATAAGAATCGGTATTGACTATTGAGGGATTTCCTTATAGGCGGTTCCGGCGTAGAATCCCTTCTAAAATAATTTTTAGGATTTAGTTTTAACTCTATGTATATAGAACTATTATCTTAGGTTTAATCAATCTGCATCACTAGTCACGGCACGGTCCTTGCTTATGGAGTTATGGGTATTAGTAGCGGCAATTTATTTAATTTATATATTTTTTTTTAAAAAGAAGAAACATAAATCCGGTGAGTCATATAAAGCTGTTAAAACGCCTACAAGAGGGTTGAAAACTGATACCAAGAACAATAAGAATATTGTCTCAAAAGATGACAGTGAAGATGATGCGCTCGCAACCTTTACGTTGACTTCAAGACGGACTGTCGAATACCGGATATCGGCTACTCCACGACAGGCTTCTTCAAAAAGTACAGGTGCCCTGGCTCAATGGGTACAGCCGGGTAATGAGATCTCTGCGGGAGGGGTGGTTATTGCTGGCGGTTACCTGTATTTCGGCCAGCGGATGAAGCCCCCTGGGCAAAGCCTGAGCGGATATTATAACGATGGTGGTGAAGCATCACTCATAGACGCCACGCTTAATGTACAACCCAGGCCCTATCACTACGAAGACGGCTCTCTAGGATACCGGCCTGATTATAGCTCGCTTTCCCCTGAGTCTCGCGGAGCATATCTCAGCTGGCTGGCAAGCGACAGAGGCGATGTATCATGCCCTATCGGTTACGTTTTTATCTACCTTTATGGCTTGGAAAGAAGGGCGCTTGTTGATAGCAGGGATGAAAATATCTCTGACGATGAATTTCGCTCGCTGTTTTCTGAGGTTGAACGGTTAAGGTTAGTATTCTTTGATAACCGCTCCTTCCGGCATTACACATCGCAACTGCTAGAAGCCATGACCATTTTACGCCTGGGTATGGAACTCTCCACTGATACCTGCAATGAGGTCGGTTTCAGTAATGGCATGATTTTTAAACTTTCCCTCTCAAAGGCGGTGGATGCAGGAATGCCCGTGTCAGCCGGTCAGGCTCTGACTTGGGTTAAACACCACGCGGAATATGCGCTACGTACCCCTGCCCGTCGCTGTGCGAAAGAGTTCGCGGTGCTTTTCAAGCAGCGTTATACCATTAAATACGGTGACGGGATGATAATTAAGCCAAACAAGACACGGTTGCGTCTGGATTATAGGCCAGCAAGTCCGAGCTTGCCCGGCGTTAGTCTCCCGGTTTCAGATCTCCCCGATCCTAGGGGTGCTACGCCGGAACCCCAGATTTTTCCGTCCGCCAAAATTATCCCCGGTTGAGCAGCTTTATACCGTCAGCGCGCAGTTGACCATCCGGGGATATGTGGCGGTACAGCGTTTGTCGGGTTATCCCCAGCTCCTGGCATAACGTACTGACTTTCGTCTCTGGCCGCCCCATTGATGCCATTGCCAGTCGCAATTTTATTGGCGTCATTTTGTAAGGCCGCCCGCCGTTCCTCCCGCGGGCTCTTGCTGAGGCAAGGCCTGCAGTCGTTCGCTCGGCAATCAGTTCGCGCTCAAACTCGGCCAGTGCGGCAAAGATCCCAAAAACAAGCTTGCCGGCAGCTGTCGTGGTATCGATAGTCGCTCCGTGACCGGTCAGTACCTTCAGGCCGATCCCGCGTTCGGTAAGGTCATGCACCGTATTAATGAGATGACGAAGGTCGCGACCGAGTCGATCCAGTTTCCAGACAATCAGGGTGTCATCTGGCCGTAGGGCTTTCAGACAGGCAATAAGTCCTGGGCGATCTTCTCGCTTGCCCGTTGCCCGGTCTTCATAAAGATGGGCAACATCAACGCCGGCTGCGATCAGCGCATCACGCTGTAAATCATTAGTCTGAGAACCATCTGCTTTTGACACCCGCATATAACCAATTAACATTTTATACCTGTCACATATACGTTCGATTATGTGACATTTTGGTTTTGGTGCTGATGTCTGTCAACAATAGTCACATTACCCGTCATTTAATTTATGACACGTAAAGGCTGAATTTTAATGATAATGTTACACTTGCGTATATAAGCATAAGGATCAGGGATGGCCAATAAAAATAAACTCCTCAGCATTCTTTCGGACGCCGAGCAGGAAGCGCTGTATGGCCTCCCGGATTTCGATGATGCTCAGCGACTGGAGTTTCTGGCGCTGGATGAATCTGAACTGGCGCTGGCCTGCAGCCGTAGGGGGCTTCACGCTCAGATTTATTGCATCATCCAGATCGCTTACTTTAAAGCCAAGCACCTGTTTTTCCGCTTCGGGTGGGATGATGTTCCGGACGACTGTAGCTTTGTCCTGAGCCGTTATTTCCCCGGGGAGTCACTTCCTGACAAATCACCCACTAAGCACGAGCGCTATGCTCAGCGGGAAAAAATCTGCGCGCTGTATGGTTACCGCCCCTGGTCATCAGCACTGTCTTCAGCGCTTGAACAACAGGCCGCCCACATTGTTCACCGCGATGTCACTCCCGGCTTTGTAGCCACAGAGTTGATCATCTGGCTCAACGCGCACAAAATCATCCGACCTGGCTATACCACGCTCCAGGAGCTGGTAAGCCGGACGCTTTCTGATGAAAGGCAGCGGCTGGGGCGTATCCTGATGGAGCGGCTTGATGATGCCACCATCGATGGTCTGAACACGCTGATTGAACGTGATGATACCCTTTCCCGGCTGGCGATCCTCAGGCAGGATGCACGTGATTTCGGCTGGCGTCAGATGGTCCAGGAGCGGGAAAAATGGGCCATACTGGCGCCATTGCACCGCAAAGCCTGCGACATCCTGCCGGCACTGAATATTTCTCAGCAGAATCTGCTTTACTACGCCAGCCTGGCAAATTTCTATACCGTTTATGATCTCCGTGAACTAAAGCCCGATCAGACCCGCCTTTACCTGCTGTGCTATGCATGGGTTCGTTACCGCCAGTTCAGCGATAACCTGGTGGATGCGATGTTTTTCCATATGAAACAGCTCGAGGATGAGAGCCGTAGCGTGGCCAAACAGCTTCTGGCTGACGTCCAGGAAAAACACCGGCGTGAAACGTCTAAAATCGGACGACTGTTATCGCTTTACGTTGATGACAGCGTTCCGGACCCCACCACCTTTGGCGAAGTCCGCCGGCGTGCATGGAAAATCATGCTGCGGGAGGCGCTGAAAACCACCGCACTGCGCATGAGTGTAAAACCTGTCAGTAAACTGGCGCTGCAGTGGCAGGCCGTGGACGGTATGACGGCATTAATCCGGCGTCACCTGCGGCCATTATATTTGTCACTCGATCTCACCAGCGTAGTCCACGACAGCCCGTGGGTTGAAGCGCTGAGCTGGCTCAGAATGGTGTTCAGCAAAAAGCAGACGCTTTCACAGCGGTCACTGGCGGAATGCCCGCCGGGTACATTACCGCAACGGCTGCGCCCTTATCTGCTGGAGTTCGGCGAGGATGGCGAGCCTACAGGCCTGAACGCCGGGCGGTATGAGTTCTGGCTCTACCGCCAGATAAGAAAGCGTTTTCAGACGGGTGAATTCCACCTCAATGACAGTCTCCGCCACCGCCATCTTTCTGATGAACTGGTACCGGAAGGGGAACAGGCCGCTGTCCTGGCTGAAATGAACATCCCGTTTTTGCAAAAGCCGGTTAAATCGCAGCTCAGGGCGCTGGAGTCCGAATTGCACCTGCAGTGGAAAGCCTTCAACCGCGAGCTTAAGCAGGGGAAGCTGAAACATCTGGAATACGATAAAGAAACGCAGAAACTGACCTGGCATAAATCCGGGGTCAGCCGTCATAAGGCGCAGGAGACGCGATTTTATGAGCAGTTGCCATTCTGCGATGTGACCGACGTCTTCCGGTTTGTTAACGGGCAGTGCCGGTTTCTTCATACCATGAAGCCGCTGCAACCCCGCTATGCCAAAAAGAATGCCGATGCAGACAGCCTAATGGCGGTCATCGTTGCCCAGGCGATGAATCACGGTAATCATGTAATGGCACGAACCAGCGATATCCCGTTCCATGTGCTGGAAACCACGTACGAACAGTACCTCCGCCTGGCGTCACTGGTCACGGCCAATGACTGCATCACCGATGCCATAGAGGCATTGCCGATTTTCCCGCACTATTCGTTTGATCCCGAAACGCTTTATGGTGCCGTTGACGGGCAGAAGTTTGGCGTCGAGCGACCGACAGTAAAGGCCCGACATTCGCGAAAATACTTCGGCCGTGGTAAAGGCATGGTCGCCTACACGCTGCTGTGTAACCACATCCCGATAAACGGCTACCTGATTGGCACAAACGACTATGAAGCCCACCATGTCTTTGATATCTGGTACCGCAATACCTCAGAGGTGAAACCCACGGCCATCACCGGCGACATGCACAGCATCAACAAAGCCAACTTTGCGATCCTGCACTGGTTTGGCCTGCGCTTTGAACCTCATTTTACGGACCTGAACAGGCAGTTGCAGGAGCTGTACTGTATCAGAGATCCGTCAGCCTATAAAAAAGGCCTGATCCAGCCCGCTGGACAGATTGACCGGGATCTTATCATCCGCGAGAAAAGCAATCTCGATCGCATCGTCGCCACGCTGGGGCTTAAAGAAATGACGCAGGGGACGCTGGTCCGCAAACTGTGCACGTACACCACGACCAATCCGACCCGGCAGGCCCTCTTTGAATATGACCGGTTGGTACGCAGCATCTACACGCTGAAGTATCTGCGCGATCCGCAGTTGGAACGCAACATCCGGCGTTCCCAGAACCGGATTGAATCTTATCACCAGCTGCGTGCCGCAGTGGCCAAGGTCGGCGGAAAGAAGGAGTTAACCGGGAAAAATGACATTGAAACAGACATCAGTAACCAGTGCGGGCGGCTGATTTCTAACGCGATCGTGTATTACAACTCGGCGATCCTGTCGCGATTGCTGGAGCGGCTGGAAGCGGAAGGTAATGCCAAGGGCATTGAGGCTCTGACCCGGATATCACCGGTGGCCTGGCAACACATTTTGTTGAACGGACATTATACCTTCCAGAGCAGCGATGAGATTATTGACCTGGATGCGCTAGTTTCCGGGCTGAAGCTGGGGTAACGGAAATTTCGGCGGTTCCGGCGTAGGTGTGCCACGAATGTACCCTATGGCAAATAAGGGTGCAATGCTGTGCGAGAGATGAGGGGCGGCCCCTCGGAGGCGGTGTCCAGATGCAGCCTTCAAACTACCCTGAGCTGCTGCCGTTAAGAGCGGTGGTGGTGAGCGTCAGGGAAAAGGCGCAGTCAGATGCGTCATGTATGTGTTGTGAAGATGAACGAGAGTGAACTGTAGATGCAGTGTCGAAAGGAACAAGATGATGTCAAAAACGCGCTTTCTAAGCGGTGCGTGATAAGTCCAGCGGTTATCTGGTTACTGGCTGGTCGGCATCCGGCATATAGACAGCATGAGCACAACACAGGCTCTGGCATGGAACGTGGGAACCTGTCGTCCCGATGCGAAGGGAGCGGCGTCGAGCAGAAACCCTGCGAGCGCCAGAGTACCAATGCGGGGCACAGGGGCAGATGGTTCCGTAGTAGTGATGAAGCGTCTGTAATGGACGTGGAGCGAAGGGGGCCAGTCGTTGGGGCTGTACTGCAGGCCAACCGCATAAGCGGGAGGAGCCTGTGAACCAGTCCAAACCGTTTGCGTTATCCAGACATGCCGTCTGGAGCGCGTACAAGAAAGTAAAAGCCAACAAAGGCAGTGCTGGGATCGATGGTCAGTCGATTGAGGAATTTGATAGGAACCTCGTGGGGAACTTGTACAAAATCTGGAACCGAATGGCCTCGGGCAGCTATATGCCGCCAGCGGTTCGGCGTGTTGATATACCCAAGGCGACGGGTGGAACGAGACCCCTGGGGATCCCCACAGTCTCGGATCGCATTGCGCAGATGGTTGTCAAAGACATGCTGGAGCCGATTCTGGAGGCACTGTTCCACAATGACTCTTATGGCTATCGCCCGCACAAATCTGCGCACGATGCCCTGAGGATGGCCCGGCATCGATGCTGGCGTACTGACTGGGTGCTGGACGTGGACATCAAGGGGTTCTTCGACAATATCGATCACGAACTCCTGATGAGAGCGGTGTGCAGGCATACGGACTGCAGATGGGTGAAACTCTACATTGAGCGATGGCTGACCGCATCGGTGTGTATGCCGGACGGAACGGTGCAGATGAGGGACAAGGGAACGCCTCAGGGCGGAGTCATTAGTCCATTACTTGCCAATCTGTTTCTGCATTATGCATTCGATATGTGGATGACGCGGGAATTCCCCGTCGTCCGGTTCGAGCGATACGCTGATGATGTAGTCATTCACTGCAAGAGTCATGCTCAGGCAATGATGCTGCGTGGCAGGCTCAGAAAACGGCTGGCTGAGTGTAAGCTGGAGATGAGTCCGGGCAAGACTAAAGTCGTTTACTGCAAGGACAGGGAAAGAACGGAAGCATATCCTGAAATCAGCTTCGACTTTGTGGGCTATACGTTCAGGCCAAGAAAGTCCTTCTCGAAAGAGGGAGAGCTGTCGGTGAATTTCCTGCCAGCAATGAGCGGCAGAGCTGCGAAGGCAATCCGGCAGACGGTACGGGGCTGGGATCTGAGCCACAAAACGCCGTTATCGCTGGAAGTCATGGCCCGTTGGCTCAACCCCATGTTACGGGGCTGGGTTAAGTACTATGGTCACTTTTATCGTTCAGCAATGAACTGTATAGCCACTCATGTAGATCTGCACCTTGCGAAATGGGTCGCCCGCAAATATAAGCGGGTCCACGGTAGTCTGGCTCAGGCATATGAATGGTTAAGACGGATACAGCGCGCCAGGCCCGGTCTGTTTGCACACTGGGAAATTTGTACGCGGCGTGAGTGGTCAACGACAAGAGCCGGATGACGGGAGACTGTCACGTCCGGTTCCGTGGGAGCGCAGGGGGGAAGTTCCCTTGCGCGACCCGATAACCCCTAAATCCGATTTATTCAACAAAGCCGTGGTATGACCGAGTTCAGCGGCACACCGCCTCCGTCATATAAAGTCCGGCCTCTGCCTTCACTCCCGGAAGGAGGTAGTCCGCACGGCACTGCTGCCCCTCTCCCCACTGGACCATCAGTTGCCCAGCATCCGGCAGCCCGGTCAGGTAAACCTGCCCGCCGTCACCCACGACACCGCTGGTTCCGCCGTCCTTACTACTCAGCGTGGCCAGCGCACCAAAGGAAAGCACCTGACCGTCCGGGCGTTTCAGTGAAATCAGTGCGCGCCCGCCTACATGCGTGGCAAATGCCGCCCGCGTGACGGCCCCTTTCGTCGGGATAACCTTCACGTCCGTCTGGGTGATTTCCGCATCCGCAGGCAGCCTCGTCGGGTCCAAGCTGACCGTATTTTGCTGATACGGGATGAGATAGGATAGGGTGGTATACCCC
Organism: Serratia symbiotica; assembly: GCF_000821185.2. Classification (NCBI taxonomy): domain Bacteria; kingdom Pseudomonadati; phylum Pseudomonadota; class Gammaproteobacteria; order Enterobacterales; family Yersiniaceae; genus Serratia; species Serratia symbiotica. The sequence continues at coordinate 68,751 of NZ_CP050857.1, forward strand.
CGGTAATCCGTTTTCACCCCGGGCCAACCGTTCACCGGCACGCCGGAGGCACCGGGGGCGGCAACCAGTGCCACGCCGTTGTTCATATCCAGCGGTTGCGCCAGTGTCATGCCCTCGCTGCTGATAATTATCCCGCCCGCAGCATCCATACCCGTCTGGCTAGAGGTATCGCTGTAGCTGTAGCTGCCGCTCAGCTGACCGCAGTTGCCACTCCAACCTAGACGCGCCATACCGGTACTGTGGTTACTGCTGTTCTTAACGGAACGCCAGCTCTGGCTGACGTTCCAGTTAAGCTGCCGATCAAACGCCTGTCCGCTCAGCCCCACCTGCTGAGTACTGCCACCTGAAGACGGTGACGTCATCTGATAGTTTGCCCGCGTATTGCCACCTAGCCACCAGTCCAGCGGCACGCTGGCGCTGATGCTGAAAAGACTATTGTTTCTCTGCTGTTCACCGTGGCGACTGTGACTCTGTGTCCAGTTCAGCGACAGGGAGACGTTTTTAATTGTGGTGCCGTAGCTGCCTCCCCATGAATCCTTGTGGCCACTGTGGTTCCGGTAAGTTTCCCGGCTGCCGTTCAGGCCGATATATCCCGCGTCGCCCAGCGACTGGCTGAGGGTAACAGTACTGAGGCTTTTGCTGCGCTCACGCTGGTTGTCATTCCGTCCGCTGTGATAAACATCCAGCACATCAGACAGCGTATTATACCCGGCAGAGGAATATTGGTAGCTCTCCAGCGTAAACGCACTGTTCGTGGTCTCAACGGAATTGCTGTAGCGCAGCCGCCATGAGGCACCTGTCTCATTTTTACTATCGTTTCTTTTTTGGTCAGATTGTGTGCCGTCAAGCGACAGGGCGCCCCAACGTCCCAGCGATGCCCCCAGGCCTGTCGTCACGGCGCGGTAGTTTTCGGTGGCCTGGAGTCCGCCATACGCCGTCAGGCTCCGGGGCAGACCATACATCACCGTCACCTGCCCCACCGCAGGTGCCTCCCCCTCACTGTGGGATGACCGATACTGCCCTACCATCACGCTATAGCTGAGATAGCCAGTCTTTAAGGCAATGGCGGGCGTCTGCCAGGGAACGGTAAACACCTGTGGTTTGCCGTCGGTTTCCCAGACTGTGACCTCAAGTTCCCCACCCGAATTGCTCGCAGAAAGGTCAGTCAGCGCAAAAGCACCCGGGGCAACCACAGCATTATAAAGAGTGTAACCGTTCTGCTTTACCTCAACCCGGGCATGCGTCCGGGCAATACCGCGCACCACGGGCGCAAAAGCCCGCATACTCGCTGCCACCATGGTGTCATCAGAATGCAGCATCACGCCACGGAAGGGGAAGCTGTCAAAAACGTTTGAGGGAGTAAATTGCTCCCCAAGCGTCAGTCGGCTTTTCAGCCGATTGAGCCCCCGCTCAGCATAGGTGTAAGACTTCTGCCACCGGACAGGTTGCCCCTGACTCTTGTGCCAAGCCGTGTTATTCCTCAGCCGCCATGGGCCGATGTTTGCACCCGGTTCAAGCTGTACATACTGACTGCTATTACGACTGCGGTAGTTCCCCTTGTACTCAGTCTGTGTATTGCTGAACCGATAATTCATCAGAAACGCTGGCAACCCATCATCCCAGAGCGACTCCGGGGCTATCCCCCATACTATCGGGCGCATGGCCACTTGCGGAATGCTCAGCAGCAGTTGCTGACTACTGAACTGAAACTCTACCTGCGCTTGCGGAATGGCCGATAAGTCGGCACAGTTTTCGTCCGGGGTACCCGTTAGGCCGGGATGGTCTTCCACCTTCACGCCATAGCGGGACAGTTGTTCCACACTCAGGCAGGCTTCCAGCCCGCTCTTTCCCTGTTCTGTTTCACGCGAACGAAAAACAATATTCTCCGAGCCAACATGCTCGCGGTTAACCAACACATCAACGGTATAGGTGCCTGGCAACTGCCTGCCCTGATTAAACAACGCGATATCGGCATTGCTGACATTTTCTCCCAACTGGCTGGCATCAAAAACGTAGTTTTTTGCTACCGCACAGACCGGTAGCAAGGCTGACCATACAGTCAGAGCTATGAAAGAAATCCAGAAGCGCATCGTGATTCACTATCAGACGGAAGCGGACGACTGGAACACCCGGCTTTCACCACCGACATCAGTAATGATTTTCCATTCAACTTTTCCTGATGCCCCTTCCGGCAGGGTAAAGCTGCGTTCAGCAAAGGGAGCAACATAATCCAGGTCGTTTACAGGTTTTCCCCCAACGGTAACGGACAACAGATTCATGTAAAACGGCGAGCTGTTGTGCACAGAAATTTTATTTCCCCGCCGCCTCCAGGTTAGGTCAGCCGCCACATCAGTCGGCATGCCTTTCACACCACTGGGGCGAACGAGCAGCTTGATGCAGCTATGCACGCTAACACCCAGATTGACAGTAACTGGGGTGGAGGGTCTGGAATTATTGTTTTTTTCATCTTTTGCCCAGACGTCGACGTCTTTGGGGGGTATTCCGGCAACGCAGAGCCACTGCAGGCTCTCGCGGTCTAAAACATCCGCGCCGCCAGTATGGATGATGCGCATACGGCTCTGCTGTCCGGCCTCCAGCCGGAACAGAGGAGGAGTGACAATAAAAGGGGTGGTCGATTTTTTATCTTCGGCATAGACTTTGCCCTGAACCAGAATGGGATAGTCCTGCTCATTAATGACGGACAGCATTGCACCACTGGAGTTGGCGTGATAAATAACTCGCGAGGTACCCAACTTTAGCGTAAATTCTTTTGTGTTTGGCGTAAGAGAATAAGCCATAGAATATAACGGTATAGCTATAATGTTCATGCTTAGTAGAATTGTAATAGTAACCATTTTTTTTGAAAAAAAATACATCACTTAACCTTTATTAATTAAAATGTTAATGAAATTAAGGCTGGCGTATGGAACTTCCCCTCCCCGATAAACTATCTCTCCGTATAATATTAGACGGCTCTGTCGCATTAAGGCGTTGTTAGATAAAATGTTGTTTTTTGATATTATTACCTGCCCATGTCTCTCATTCGAAACGCTTTCAGTCGCCTGCATTATCCCGTCGATATTATGGCTCAGTGTGTCCGCTGGTACCTCGCCTATGCACTGAGTCTGCGAAACCTCGAAGAGATGATGGCGGAGCGCGGTATTGTCGTTGACCATTCCACGTTGCATCGTTGGGTTATCCGCCTGGTACCGCTACTGGATAAGGTTTTTCGCCAACACAAGCGCACCGCAGGTCGGCGGTGGCGAATGGATGAAACCTACATCAAAGTCAAAGGCCAGTGGAAATATCTCTACCGCGCGGTGGATACTGCAGGCCAGACAATCGACTTTTTGCTGACTGCCAAACGGGACTCTGCAGCCGCATTGCGCTTCTTTCGCAAGGCTATTCGCCATCACGGCGAACCCGAAGTTGTCACTATCGATAAAAGTGGTGCTAACACTGCAGCTTTGGCCACGCTCAACGCCGACAAACCCGATGAGGAAGCGATTACCGTCAGGCAAAGTAAGTACCTGAACAACCTGATTGAGCAAGATCACCGAAATATCGGTGATGCCTCTAATTAGTTGAATCTGATGTATAATACGGGCTTTTGAGGTTATCTCATGGCCAGCGTTAACGTTCATTGTCCCCGTTGTCAGTCTGCTCAGGTTTACCGCCATGGTCAGAACCCTAAAGGCCATGACAGATTTCGCTGCCGTGACTGCCACCGTGTGTTTCAGCTCACTTATGCTTATGAAGCACGTAAGCCGGGTATTAAAGAGCAGATCACTGAAATGGCCTTCAATGGTGCCGGGGTTCGCGATACCACCAGGACACTGAAAATTGGCATTAACACCGTCATCCGGACTTTAAAAAACTCGCGCCAAAGCGAATAACGTCTTCGTCTGTTGCCAATGCTGATGTGGCGCTTATCTGCGAACTTGATGAGCAATGGAGCTTCGTTGGCAGTAAAGCCCGGCAGCACTGGCTCTGGTACGCGTACAACACCAAAACAGGCGGTGTACTGGCCTACACTTTTGGTCCCCGAACCGATGAAACCTGCCGGGAGCTACTGGCACTGCTTACACCATTCAACATCGGCATGATCACCAGCGACGACTGGGGCAGCTATGGCCGCGAGGTGCCGAAGGATAAGCATCTGACCGGCAAAATATTCACCCAACGCATTGAGCGTAATAACCTGACGCTCCGCACCCGCATTAAGCGGTTGGCTCGTAAAACAATCTGCTTCTCACGCTCAGTTGAGATCCACGAAAAAGTGATCGGAGCGTTTATCGAAAAACACATGTTCTAATAATTGGATACATTACCGAAATATCAAACGTCGGATATGGCCGATGCTGGGATTCAAATCGTTTCGACGGGCACAGACGATCCTGACCGGCATCGAACTGAGTAACATGATACGAAAAAGGCAATATCAACACCCGCAAAGTGAGGGATTGTCACCCGCGAAACAATTCCATTTGCTGGCTGCCTAAATAACCAACAACGCAACTTTGGCCAACTTCATGTCTCTAATGCGACAGAGCCCAAAAATTTCCGATCTCCAAACTGACCCCAATAAGACAAAAGGCACCTCATCATGAACTTTGCAACAGTGCCCCAAAATCACTCATTATAAACATATGCTTCCGACTGAATGGTGTAAACATCAGCATTAACGTAATCCTGTTTGCTGTATGTATTTATCCGGTAAATTGTTGATGCAATCGCGTTTTGTGTTACCATGAACCCATTGCCATTTATACGTTCCCAATCGGATCCTACATCTAAATTCAACGAAACTGTTAACTTATTAGAAGTATTATTATTGCCAGTAAGCTCATACACCCCCCCCTCCCCTGTTTCCAGCGCACGAGAAACACCGCTTGCAAGTCTTATGGCATAACGATGAACACTGCCATCCACACTTCCGATTGAACCTGTAGCAATAGTAGTGTGAGGTGCTACGTTACCGGCAACCAGGTCGCTCACCGCACTCAATTTATTGGCCACCTGAGTTGGACTATTGAAAACAGCATCATCGGATGCTGTGGATGCATCGCCAACCAAGGATCCAGCATGCACTATATCTGCAAACCCTGCGCCAATAAAAATAGTAGTTAAAGCTAATTTACGTAAATTCATTATGATAACCCCCTCTTTATTTAAAAGATAACAAAAAATCCCAATACCAAAGAAATGCGTTTATTTAATCACAAAAGAAATTGTTTCAACATGACATTATACTATCCGCCTTTAAGTAAAATCCATCACTTAGCACCATCGCAATCATTCCCACCTAGGTGGCTCTATCGCATTAAGGCGTTGTTAGATAAAATGTTGTTTTTTGATGTTATTACCTGCCCGTGTCTCTCATTCGAAACGCTTTCAGTCGCCTGCATTATCCCGTCGATATTATGGTTCAGTGTGTCCGCTGATACCTCGCCTATGCACTGAGTCTGCGAAACCTCGAAGAAAGGGCAATATCAACACCCACAAAGTGAGGGGTTGTCACCCGCAGAACAATTCTATTTGCTGGCCGCCTAAATAACCAACAACGCAACTTTAGCCAACTTCATGTCTCTAGTGCGACAGAGCCAAATAAAACCCCTGCCAAATTAATTTGCTTATTATCGATATTAATTTTTATCGTGCTTCTCGAAATACGCGGTGCATTCTATGCAAAAAAAAACGAATCAACAAGGCTAATAAAGAGAAAGGCCATAGTTAATTACTATCAAAATAACAAAATTAATCGATAAAAGTTTATTTATGGTATACATAGGGGTCAGTTTGGATATCGAAAATTATTGTACTATAAGGGCTTCCCCGGCATGTCAACGCCGGTGTTTACGGTTTCTTGTCTGCACTTCAGTAAAAATAAAGGGGAGAGACTGCGGTACTATAAACGGCCATGATGAATCGTTATCGATTCGGGCCCTGATGAAAGACGCGCGTGAGGCTCTTGTTCGTTAAACGGATACGTATATCCTGTACAATATTCAGATATACCTCACGGGGTCTAACCCTTTATCATCAACGAGTTGCAGGTAAGATGGTTATTCCGTTTCGTGCTTTAGCTGGCTGAGTACAGCCTGAAATCATCCCCGTAATGCAATGATGCCCAGCACAGCCTCGCATTTTTGGCGGCAATGGCCACAACAGCACGCCAGTATCCTCTGCGCTCAACCAACGTACAAACCCAACGGCTGAATGAGTCAGTCCTTTTCTCTGCGCTAATCAGAACCGAACGGGCACCCTGAACCAGAAGCGTTCGCAGATATGAATCGCCCGCTTTCGTTATCCTGCCAAGCTTTGATTTTCCGCCACTACTGTACTGCGATGGTGTAAGCCCCAGCCAGGCGGCCAGTTGACGCCCATTTTTAAAATCATGCGCATTACCGATACTGGCGACCAGCGCACAGGCCGTTGTGGGACCAATCCCTTTCAGTTCCATCAGTGGCTGGCTGCGGTGATCGGATTTTGCCATACGGGACAGAATTCGGTCATATTCAGTAATGTTATCATCAATGCGATCAATGTGTTCCAGCAAATCATCAACACATTGCTGAACCTGAAGTGGCAAAGAATTCTTCTGTTCAGCAACCATGTGGCGCAGGGCATCTGTACTTTGTGGGGCAATGACGCCGAATTCAGATATCAATCCTCTTAATCGGTTATATGTTGCTGTTTTTTCCTCGATAAAACCTTGTCGGGTACGGTGGAGACATTGCATCGCCTGCTGACTCTCATCCTTTACTGGCACAAACCGCATATGCGGACGACGGACAGCCTCGCAGATAGCCTGGGCATCAGCCGCATCATTTTTCCCTGATTTACCGGCCATGCGATAAGGAGATACAAACTTTGCAGCCATCAGACGGGGTTTATGGCCATACTGCTGAAACAGTCTTGCCCAGTAATGCGCCCCGGAGCAAGCTTCCATCCCGATAACACAGGGTGGCAAACCAGCAATCAGTTCAGGAAGTGCTGCACGCGATACCCTGGGTTTTACCAAAACAGTTTTTCCATTCTGGTCAACGCAGTGGACAGCGAACACATTTTTAGCAAGATCGATACCGACAGTGGTAATGGTCATAACGAATCCCTCTGGAGCTATGTTTACCCCATGATTGCACAAGAGTTAATCAGGCGCATATCCAGGGGAAGTCCCTTCCATTCGTTAAGGCTATTATCTGGACCAGCGGTAGCATTTGAACAAAGATTTACGGTTTCGCGCTATTGCTGGCCTGGTATACCCCCGATAAGAGGGTTGCGGTATCTTTTCTATCAAAACTCATGCAGGCCGAGACAATTGAGAATTTTGTTTTGAGAATGGATTTTGAGTATCGTAACATGTTGATATTACAATATGAACAGAGACGCAGTTTAGGTTCTCACAAATCCTCGTTTTAGTAGCGCCAATGGTTGGCAGTTATCGCAGTTACTCGGTCGTTACCCAAACCGTAAGTTTCTGCGCTAATGCTCCCGCTGATCCTATCTATACTTTTCTTTAGCAGAATTTTGTGGGGATTTGCAGCGGTACAACCCCGCGAAGTACATATGTGCGGACGGTGACTATGATGATCACGACACAAAATTAGGAGTTTTCGATGCCAAGGGTTGATTATCAAAAGCAGGCTCAAGACTACTATGGTAAGGCTCCTCTCATTATCCTAGGCAGTGGAGCATCAGCTGCCCATGGCATGCCTGGAATGGGTATGCTTGCGACGTATTTGGTGGCAAATACCGACACTTCGGGCTTGTCTGCTTCCGATATTTTGGCTTGGGATAAATTCTGTCAGGTCTTATTAGACGGTGTTGATCTGGAATCTGCGCTGCATCAGGTGGCTGTTACTGAAGAGTTGACCTCAAGAATTATCACAGCAACCTGGACGCTCATCAGTTTTGAAGACATTCGAGTCTTCCACTATAGCCTTCAGAACAAAGCAATGTTTCCGCTGAGTCGCCTGCTGAACCACATGTTTAAAACAAGCCTCCCCCAAATAAATATCGTCACTACGAATTATGACAGGCTGGCAGAATATGCCTGCGATCAGGAGGGGGTCCATCATTATACGGGCTTCTCACACGGATTTTTTCGGCAACGTGCTGCACCGGATGGAATCAAGTCTGCACGCAGGGTCAATATCTGGAAGGTTCACGGTTCTCTGGACTGGTTTAAATCGCCCCTTGAAGACATCGTCGCCCTTTCAAATATTGAAGGGATACCGGCTAACTATAGGCCGGAAATCGTGACCCCGGGCACTCAGAAATATCAAACAACACATTTAGAACCATATCGCTCGACTATTGACAATGCCGATTTGGCCATCAAAGCTGCCAATTCCTTCCTGTGCATTGGCTACGGCTTCAATGACGAGCATATTCAGCCAAACATCATGGCCAAATGTATTCGTCAGAATACCCCTATCACGATTATCACCTATGCACTATCAAACGCTGCAAAAGAGCTCATCCTTGATGGCAAGGCGCAGAATTACCTGGCAATCGAACGGGGAGAAATAGATGAGCAGTCCTTCGTCTACTCCTCTTTGGATAAGACTCGACTGATCGTTGAAAAAAACATATGGAGTCTTGAGAGTTATCTGTCACTCATCATGTAGGAGAAGAGATGCCGATTTTTAATTTTCGGGATGAAGACGCGCTTGGAAAGGTGGCTTCCGTTGATACAACAAACGTTATCGTGGACGTGGAAAATGTCGAGCAGCTCAAAAGGTTGCAAGTCAACCATCTGGCCGTGCTCCAAAGCAGCAGACCTGGACAGCATCTCATCGGTCTTATCACTCAGGTGACCCGCAAGCGTGGCATCGAGGACATCGCCAACGATGGTATTAGCGAACAGACTTCAGAACTCAATCTGTGCAAAATCGCCCTTATTGGGACGATGTTGGATCGTGACGGAGAAAGAAAAAATGTATTTCGCCGCACTCTGGAAAGCGTTCCAGAAATCGATGCGAATTGTTTTTCGCTAGAGGGGAAAAACCTTACCAACTTCATGAGTACGCTCTCCAGCGTCTCAGCCGATGGCAACGCTCTGACGCTGGGTGTAGTGGTCAACTAAAACTGGCCACCGCGTTAGAGTTTTTCCAGTATCGGTTTTCCGATTCGTTTGGTGGTAACCCACCGTTATATTCATGCGGCCTGAGCGCGCTGTAATACCCAACGATATAGTCCGTTATTGCGTGGGCTGCATCGCTGAAGTTTATGTAACCCGTCACCGGTACCCATTCGTTCTTCAGACTCCTGAAGAAGCGCTCCATTGGGCTATTATCCCAGCAGTTTCCACGCCGACTCATACTCTGTCTGATCCGATACCTCCACAGTGACTGCCGGAACTGTCTGCTTGTGTAATGGCTGCCCTGATCGCTGTGGAACATCACTCCGGCTGGTTTTCCCCGGGCCTCCCACGCCATCTCCAGCGCTTTGATGGTCAGCCTGCTGTCCGGTGAGAACGACATTGCCCAGCCCACCGGTTTTCTCGCGAACAGGTCGAGAACAACGGCGAGGTAGGCCCAGCGCCTGCCTGTCCAGATATAGGTCACATCGCCACACCACACCTGATTAGGCTCTGTCACTGCGAACTGCCGCTCAAGGTGATTCGGGATAGCGATGTGTTCAAGGCCACCGCATTTATACCGATGAGTGGGCTGTTGACAACTGACCAGCCCCAGCTCTTTCATGAGCCTGCCGGCGAGCCATCGTCCCATCCTGAAGCCCTTCATGGTTGCCATAGTTGCGATACTCCTTGCGCCAGCAGAGCCATGGCTGACGCTATGCAGTTCCAGTACCTGGCTGCGTAATACAGCTCGTCTGCCATCTGGTTTTTCAGGACGGTTTTTCCAGTATTTGTAGCTGCTGCGATGAACCCCGAACACGTGGCAGAGTGTGACCACCGGATAATGCGCTCTGAGTTTCCCGATTATCGAGAACTGTTCAGGGAGTCTGACATCAAGAGCGCGGTAGCCTTTTTTAATATTTCGTTTTCCATTTCAATACGTTGTATTTTTTTCCTCAGCTCACGTATTTCAATTTGTTCAGGAGTAATGGGAGAGGCTTTAGGTATTTTTCCCTGCCGCTCATCACGCAACTGCTTCACCCATCGCGTCATTGTGGAAAGGCCGACATCCATAGCACTGGCTGCATCTGCCACGGTGTAGTTCTGGTCAACGACCAGTTGAGCGGATTCGCGTTTGAACTCTGCACTGAAATTTCTTTTTTTCATTGAAGCACCTGTAATGTCCTGAGGTGAGCATATCACCTCTGTTCAGGTGGCCAAATTCAGTGTGCCACTACACATAAAGGAAATAAACGGATCCAATTTCCTTACCATGAACTGTCAGACCACTGACAGACCGCTGACCACCACCCAGCGTGCCGGGCTCGGTGTACTTTCATTGATGCTAAACGTTAGCCCGCCCCAAAAGATCTAATCCGCACTCATCACCAGCACCGCTCTGCCAGTAAAATCGCCGGTGTTTACCGTACTGTTAGCATTTTTAATCAGTACAAACTCAAACTGGCTGCTGCCGATACCCTTGACCAGTTGCGTATGTACTGAATCCCCCGGTTTCACCAACTGGCCATTCTCGAACATCTGTACACCAAGATTGTCATTGGAGGTTTTAATCGCATCATTGGAGAATGTGGCTCTGTCAGCCGAAAGCGTAATAGCGATCGACATTGATACCGGGTTCGTACAGTTATAAGGGACGTCCACCTGCCTTCTGAACTGGCTGTCAGAACTGTCGCTGATCAGCGACCATCTGTTGACACGGCCAAAATCAACATCAATATTGCGGCCATTGTTGATTTCGCAGCTTCCCGAGGTAAGGACAGCATCATTATCGGCGATAATATTCCAAGTGAAGTCATGTAGATCTCTCGGGCCGCCGGTTGTGGTGGCGTATTTATGCAACTTCAGGATAGCCAACGTTTCTCCTTTGCTGATTTTCACCATCTGGCCAGGGTCTTCTTTCATCGTATAAAACACCTGTATCGGGACAATATGGTAGTTGCTATCGCCCCCTTTCGGCAGGGTAAGGACGTTTACCTTGGGTAACGGGAAACTGTATTTTCCGCCGTTAATATAGGCCCCGGTTTCAAATTCGGGAGGCAGATTGGTAGACGAGGCATTGTCCTGGGTATCCATATAGTCGCTGTATTCACGCGGATCAGTGTTTTTACACTCGTAATACTTCCCAACATCAATAACCACCTGTTCGCCAGGCGTAACAGTTCGGCTTATTGGCACGGTGACCGATGAATCTCCCTCTATAATGGTTTTTCCAGTCTGCTTATTGTGGCAAAGATATGCCGATGTATCAAAGTTGAAAAAGAATAATAAAGCAGTAGCGATAAGGCTGGGGGTAATACGTATCGTTAATCGGATAAATCGCATCGGTTTTTCCATTACTCATAGCTCGGTCTGAAATTAATGACCGCCCAGTATCCCTGGCGTTCGGTGTTGCCGGGGTGGCACGGTGTAGTAGGTCAGTTGCGCATTTCACAGGGTAAAACTGGGAGTCCTGCGGTTCCCCCCTGGATGACATCACGGCTCTGACCGTCCAGTATACGCAGTACGATGCCGGAGACACAGTTGAGTTACATCAGCTCCGTTTTTTGCAGGTCGTTATTGCCAATAAAACTTAGTGCCTATCCCTGTTTCTGCCAGTCTAGACCAGGACAGCGCGCAACAACCGCAGCGTACACGAAGTCCATGAGGATGGTACTTGCCCAAGGCCAGATGGGATAGGTTCTTAGCGTCACCACCGGCTGCTGGGGATCTCATACCCAATAGGAGGTTCTGCAGACTTTCTCCCACCATTACACAGTGACGCAGATAAAGCTGAAAGGCGACTAACGTGCTGCCATCGTTCTCTCCTCCGCAATGGCACCGTGGGCTGGTGCCCACATCCCATCTGTGTTGCCCGTTAACTATCCGGCAACCTCAGCCAGCGTTCTACTTAGCCTGGCAGGTTCTCTTTCACGCTACAGGTAGCTGCGTTGCAGTTAAATATCAGCTTCGGACGCCCGCCAAAATCGTTGATATAGGTGAGCACCGGGCTGCTGCCGAGGGCTTTCGCACTCAGGTTAAGCAGCGCTGAACTCTGTGGAGCAATCATCAGCGGATTAAAGCTAGCGATATCTTCCCTGCTCTGAGCGGTTTGTGCCGCGACAATTGTGACGAAGTAGGGTGTTGGGTTAGTTATACGATACTTATCGCCTTCCCGCGTCAGCGTCAGCTTTTGCTGCCAAAGGCCACTGTAACCATTCTGGCCCGCTTGCAGTTTGGCTGGTCTGAAGAACAGCTTGATGCGAGTCTGTAGTGCAATTTGCAGCATATTAGGTTTTTCACTGCGTGGTGGAATTTCGCGCAGATTGAAGTAAAACAGGGATTCGTGATCCTGCGGCAGCGCATTTATCGCCGAGGTAGCTTGGATTTTTACCTGGCTTTTTCCCCCCGGCTCCACACGTTGCAGGGGGGGAAGTACCATCAGGGGAGACTCAATTTTATTCCCTTTGTCATCTTCAATCCATCCCTGCGCCAGATAGGGCAGTTCTCTATTCTGATTGCTAAGATTCAGGCTAATAGAGTGATTTTCGCCGCCGAAAATTATGCGGGTGCGATCGAGAGCAATGGCCGCGCTGGCTTGCTGTACGCCCGTAAGGAGGGCGGCAGTCGCCATGGCCGCTGCCATCAAAAATTTTATCACTGTTTTGCTCAATTTATCACCTCATTAGCTTTTACCAGGAAAAGGGGCTTAACCCGGCGCGCGTAATCTTTTATCTGGCCGACACTTACAGGCCATTCTCTTTTTCCTTAGCAGCATCCGCTGCCACGTTGCTTCGGGCTGAGTTGCACGGCAGCAGCAGGTTGCTGGTCAACGGCGGTAACTGTTCAGGCAAAGAAATGGCACACTGCGTTTTACCATCCCAAAGTACATGCATTGTCTCTCCGGGTTTAATACCGATTATCCACACACTACCATTATCGTTAACAATCCCGGTTTGGTAGTGTTTTTTGTTCACCACGGTGGCACCAAAGGGGGGGGATCCATCGGTTAGCCTGATGGTAGCTATCGCCTTCTCTCCAGAAAACACGCCAAAGCGGCGGTAGCCAACGGCACCTTCAGTGAGCGTGGCCTGCACCACTGAACGCGTGGCATCAACATTATCTGGCAGAGCATTGATATCCACCGAGAGGCTGTTACGGTAGTAACTGTTCACGTCACTGATAACTGCTTTACCGAAGTGGTTGCTGCGGCTAATACCGCCATAGCCACGTATCGGAACGTCATTGACTCCGCGTCGGCATCCACCATTATTCGTGTGCCTCCCAGCGCATTAATCCGATGCTTCACGGCACCCTGCGGCGTCGCAGTAATCCCCCCCTGTAAGCCAAGCCCTACCGAGGAGTACTGCCCACTCTAGTAGCTGGCATTCGCGATCAACTGTGCCATATCACCGTCATGGGTAAAGTAGCCACTGGTCGCTCCACGCCCCTGCTGGCTTACCGTTACTTTTGCATTGGTTTTGGCCACGCCGGAGACCTTAGGCGCGTAGCCGCGCAGATTGGGGGCGTACAGCAAAATAGCGATAGACATTCATCATTAATAGCCCAACTTGGATCGAATAATGCCAGCGTAGGGGCTGGCAAGCAACGTCTGGCGATGGTTGACCAGGCACAGCGTGTATTCAATATTTACATCACTGGGTTGCAGTTTGCCAACGGTCAAAGGCTGACCGGGATCGGCGAGGTTGCCATTGGTATCAGCAATTTGTAGTCCTACAGCTCTGCTCTCCGCATATTGCAAACAGGCTGTTGTTTGTGGTCGAGCCCTCGGAAGTGGCACTAAACTTGGATATCCTATGCTGGCCATGCTTTAACGGTGTCAGAACATAACTGAAGATATCAACACGACATGTTCTCATCGCTTTTTCCTCTCCTTTGATAACCGCAAATATCAGTAAATCAGGCGCGCAGCCGCGCCTGTCACGATGTTGTTGGGTTTACTGGTAGGCGAGAGTGAAGTTAGCAACCGAAGAGAAATCACCAGGTACTATAGCCACCTTCTCAGAATCACCTTGCAGGTATGCAGCGTAAGAAAGCGTGTTGTTACCATTATGAACAGAGGTTGGCTGTGTTGGGCTACCCAGACTGACAGAGGCACCATCGCCGTTAGTGATAACCAGCGCTGCTCCAGATACCTGGCCAACTAACGCCAGGTTTGTCGGCTGTGCTTTAGACGCGGTGCCGGTAAAGGTGGCGGTAACGGTTTTATTCGTCAATGAAGAAACATCGCAGTTTTCCAGCTTGATAGAGAAAGGACGCGGAGTTGACTTACCAGCTTTCTTCAACGCTGAATTTGAGATCTGGCCCATATCAACAGTCTGGTTCGCTGTTTCAGAGGTGATAGAGCAAGGTGAATCAATAACAGAGCCTTTAAAGGTCACCGTACCCTGACCCTGGCTACCAGGAGCTGGAGCTGGAGCTGGATCAGCAGCAGAAGCAGCACTGCTGGCTAATACGAAACCCAATACTACAGCGGCTGAGCGATTATTCAATTTCATTAAACTTTTCCTCTTGATAAAACACATTAATGCAATATTTTGAAAACAAGACGAGCTTCCCCCGATCCAGCAAGAAGGTCGATGAACATCTCATGGAAATTTGTATATAAAGCCATACGTTATGAGTGAAATTTTGAACTATAAATAGACCCATTTATTAAATAATGGGGTGTTAATATATTTACATAAGGCTGGAAAAATAATATGACTGCGGAGAAATAAAACCCCTGCCAAATTAATTTGCCTATTATCGATATTAATTTTTATCGTGCTTCTCGAAATACGCGGTGCATTCTATGCAAAAAAAAACGAATCAACAAGGCTAATAAAGAGAAAGGCCATAGTTAATTACTATCAAAATAACAAAATTAATCGATAAAAGTTTATTTATGGTATACATAGGGGTCAGTTTGGATATCGAAAATTATTGTACTATAAGGGCTTCCCCGGCATGTCAACGCCGGTGTTTACGGTTTCTTGTCTGCACTTCAGTAAAAATAAAGGGGAGAGACTGCGGTACTATAAACGGCCATGATGAATCGTTATCGATTCGGGCCCTGATGAAAGACGCGCGTGAGGCTCTTGTTCGTTAAACGGATACGTATATCCTGTACAATATTCAGATATACCTCACGGGGTCTAACCCTTTATCATCAACGAGTTGCAGGTAAGATGGTTATTCCGTTTCGTGCTTTAGCTGGCTGAGTACAGCCTGAAATCATCCCCGTAATGCAATGATGCCCAGCACAGCCTCGCATTTTTGGCGGCAATGGCCACAACAGCACGCCAGTATCCTCTGCGCTCAACCAACGTACAAACCCAACGGCTGAATGAGTCAGTCCTTTTCTCTGCGCTAATCAGAACCGAACGGGCACCCTGAACCAGAAGCGTTCGCAGATATGAATCGCCCGCTTTCGTTATCCTGCCAAGCTTTGATTTTCCGCCACTACTGTACTGCGATGGTGTAAGCCCCAGCCAGGCGGCCAGTTGACGCCCATTTTTAAAATCATGCGCATTACCGATACTGGCGACCAGCGCACAGGCCGTTGTGGGACCAATCCCTTTCAGTTCCATCAGTGGCTGGCTGCGGTGATCGGATTTTGCCATACGGGACAGAATTCGGTCATATTCAGTAATGTTATCATCAATGCGATCAATGTGTTCCAGCAAATCATCAACACATTGCTGAACCTGAAGTGGCAAAGAATTCTTCTGTTCAGCAACCCATTGCATCGTCTGCTGACTCTCATCCTTTACTGGCACAAACCGCATATGCGGACGACGGACAGCTTCGCAGATAGCCTGGGCATCAGCCGCATCATTTTTCCCTGATTTACCGGCCATGCGATAAGGAGATACAAACTTTGTAGCCATCAGACGAGGTTTATGGCCATACTGCCGAAACAGTCTTGCCCAGTAATGCGCCCCGGAGCATACTTCCATCCCGATAACACAGGGTGGCAAACCAGCAATCAGTTCAGGAAGTGCTGCACGTGATACCCTGGGTTTTACCAAAACAGTTTTTCCATTCTGGTCAACGCAGTGGACAGCGAACACATTTTTAGCAAGATCGATACCGACAGTGGTAATGGTCATAACGAATCCCTCTGGGGCTATGTTTACCCCATGATTGCACAAGAGTTAATCAGGCGCATATCCAGGGGAAGTCCCTTCCATTCGTTAAGCTCGTTTTTTGAGCACAATAACGTTGCACAGAAGCTTAACTGACACACCGCTATGCAACGTAGGTCATGATCAATCGACTAATGAAACAATGCCTTCAAGAATGTCTATAAGCTCAATTTTGTCATTATTACCATCTCTATAAGTAGAGCATTTTGGGGTTATCGGGTCGCGCAAGGGAACTTCCCCCCTGCGCTCCCACGGAACCGGACGTGACAGTCTCGGTACAGCCATCGACTGGAGTGATCGCAATGTTGGCCTGCGAATGGAAATACCGGACAGTGAAAAACCTAGACGCATTCCGATAGAAAAATGTGAATCCAACGCAATTGAACACCAGATATGACGACAAGCCAGGATAGGGTGATGCCCTCTCCTACCGTATCTGGGTTCCGGTTCTGAGGAGGGGCCCGTCCAGGTAACTGGCGGGTCTATTCAACCGGAACCCCATTTACGGGAGGAATGTCACAGAGTTGCATAACTCTATATACCGTATAGTAATTTTTCAACTGAGGTAACTATTTGATCTTCACAAATGAATACACTAGCAATTCAATAAAAATACTTGTGTATTACATTTGTAATGCTATAGTAATCGTGTGTGGCGATAGATCGCTGTTGCCAAAACGTAATACAATAGTATTTCATTGAGAGAGGAGTTCCCGATGTCAGAAGTCCCTATGCAATCCTTACTCACGCCCCTGGCCAATACGTTGGCCAGCATCATCGCCATCATGAACAACAAAGGCGGTGCAGGTAAAACTTCCACGATCACTAACCTCGCCATGACGCTCGCTCAGGCTGGCCGTCGCGTACTGCTTATCGACGGTGACCAGCAAGCCAACTCGACAGAAGTGATGGCCAACGGCAAAAAATACTACGCGCAATACGGTCACACCATTTGCGATTTGTACAATAACCCGCGCTTCAACATTCTTGATGCCATCATTCCGGCCGTCAGCGGATCAGATGTGATCGACAACCTTTTCATCATCCCATCTGATCCGTCGTTTGAGCGCGTGATGGAAAATTGCCTGACCCGTCACCACCGGGAAAAAATTCTGTCCCGTCATCTGCAGCCTGTGATGGCTAAATTCGACTACATCCTGATCGACTGTTCACCGGGACTGAACCTGTCCACCACGAACGCCGCCTTCATGGCAGATCATGTGCTCATTCCCGTCGATGGCGGTAGCTTTGCCCTGACTGGCTTGGATGTCGTACTCGACTACCTGGACGAAATCAGGGAAACCCACTTTACCCAGTTCAGCGTGTTCCGCAATGAGTACAATGGCACCAAGAAGAAAATGAACACCTATCTTCACGATCAGTTGGCCAGTAACGAGCGAACCCAAGACAATTACCTGCAAACCCGTATCCGGGCCGATGAGAACATATCTCAGGCACAGGTGGCATGCGTCCCACTCTACTTTTATAACAAAGGGTCCCTAGCCCTGAACGATTACCGCGCACTGATGCGTGAACTTGAAACTGTCTTATCGAAAGAGGCTGCATAAATGGCTAAAGGCCCCCTCACCCGCCCCGCTATGGTCAAACCAGAACCCGTCCCGGGAGAGGCGAAAACGCGTCTTTCCAATGTGAAGGTCAACCGAAACAGAACGACCAGCGAAAACCCAAAAACTATCCGCATGACGCCGGCTGAGAAAATGATGTGCACCGCGCTGGTCGATGAGATCCAGGATATTACGACCAAAACCATCACCGACTCGACTGTGCTGCGTGCCGCATTGTATCTGGCCAAAGAAGTAGGGCCGGAAAAGATACTGGAAATGATTAAGGAAAACTTGTAATACATGGGGATTACATAAGTAATCTTTTTGAATTACATAAATGAAAGCAAGACCATTATCGCTACAGTTACCACCGAATTAACCCAGAATCAGGCACTGGCATTGGTACAATTTGTAAATCGCTTAGCCTGGTCTGTTATTCAGGCCTGCGCTATCGGGGTAATGGGAGCGAAGCTACTATCGATGAAGATGAAACCTGGGTGATTAAAGATGCTATATCTGGATTGCAGAAAGCGTTGGCGGAGGCCGGATTCAGCCCTCGTTAAAACAACAGTGCTTATCGCCTCAATATGTAATCTTTATGTATTACATGTAGATTACATAATCATTGCGCCGTTGTAAAGCTGTAGTGACTAACGATACTGGTCACCGCATTAGACTTTTCGTAAAACAATCGCTCTGGTACCTTCACTACTCTAGCCAAATTGAGGAACGCATGAATCTGTATCATTACACCGGTATCACAATGCTGCACGGCACTCTTACGTCGAAAGGAATAAACAGGGGTTACCTTCAGCTTTCGGACGGAAAAATGCTTTACGGTCATAGCTGGTATACCACCTCGCCGTTACCTTACGGTCATGGCCTGAGCGACGGAACTGAAATACTGAACCAAAGTGACAAAGATTTCGCAATAAGAGCAGTGGGGAAATTTGCATTAGATACCGTACATTCATTACACAACAAACGGCTTATCCGCCTAAGCGTGGATGCCACATGGCTTAAACAACAGGAAGGGTTTTACTCATTCAGACAGCTCCTGCGTCATTACGTTGGATGAAAAGTCCCAGGTTGAAGCATGACACCTGGTATGTGAATACAGGAAAACTGCCACCTGACCGCATACTTTCCGTTGAGTATATGGAGAAACCGGATGTTTACGTCCCCTACGATTTCGAACTACACGGTCGGCGCCAACTAGAGAAAAACGGATTGTTCTGCATCACGGCATCAGAAAATAATGAACTGAATACCGATGAACTTAATACCCCTTATTTACCGGGTTCAATTTGTGTTATTTGTCCTCACCCTGACGCCCCACCCGCGATTATATTCAGGAAGCCACGAGGAATTCTTGTTTTATCCGTTAATAACGGAAAAAAATTACAGGAGGAAGGAAGTGCTTTTTCCGAAGAGGAAGTTAACAAACTTTCAACCTGGGTAATGAGTAAAACGGACAGCCTGATGGGCATGTGGGAAAAGAGTAATGCGAACTGGCATCGCTTTAATAACTGACTGTCGGCGAATTGATGAATGTAATACACAAGTATTTCATTCGTCACCACGGATCGTTCCTTCTGTCTACTTATCTCCGCTATATTCAGTGGTCTTTCCAGGCCGTCAGTTCTTTTCTTATTTATCTCAATTTTCTGCCGGTAAGCGAAGCGTAATAGCAGCCGACGAATCCGTACCGAGTGACTGTAACCGAACAGGCAGAGTGTTTCGTCGGCATGCCTGCGACCGCCGATAGCCGCAAGCCCGTTCCAGCCTGACGCGCCGACATAGCAGGATACTTTTTGCACTCCGCTCGCCCCAGGTTGCTCAAAATAGAGTGGTAACAACCTCCGATTATTTCGATTTTTGTTACCTCACCAATGGCACATCGGCGATTTATTCCCGTGGCGTCCGGTCTCCTGGGCTGTCAAAATAGACCACATCGGCAAGATTGCGCTACGCGAAAAATTTTTAACAGGCAGAGGATTTGCCCTGTAGATTTTTCACAGTGCACCGATGTAATACATCTGTAATTCAATTAAATCCGTCGCCAAGGGAATGCGATCATCGGCAACTGGCCAGGTACAGGCAAAATTTCGGTGCCCAGCGCACCGGTGGCTTTCGACCTGTGTGATCTGCATATAATGTAATTCAACAGAATTACTAATGTAATACAAAAGAAATACAAAAGATATTATCGTGAGGGGGAACCATGTTGATGACCAGCAGCGAACGGCCGGTTGCCGTGACGCAGTATGAGACCGCCCTCACGCTGCGGCGCATGGCGATGCTGCAGCCCTACCTCCCCAAATACCTGCTGGCACCCGAGGTGGCGGTGCTACTGCATTATCTGCCGGATGAGCGGCAGCGCATGTTGTATGCCACGTTGTGGAACACCGGTGCCCGCATTACCGAAGCCCTGACGTTGACGCCGGAGGATCTGCAGCTCGAGGGGTCGCGCCCATGCGTTCGATTGCGCACGTTGAAACAACGCCGACGGGGCAGGGGACGGCCATCGGCCGATGAAAAGATCGCCCGGATAGTGCCACTGCTCGATGTTGACTACGTCGAGCAGCTGCACCGGTTCTTGGCCACCTTCAGGCCCGGCCGTCGGCGCCCATTATTTGACATCAGCCGGAAAACCGCCTGGTTGTGGCTGCAGCAGGCAGTCGACAGAGCAAGGGAGGAGGGGATTGAATTTACACTGCCGGCCATCAATCCCAAGACGCTGCGGCACAGCTTTGCGATGCACTTGTTCTTCAACCATGTGCCACCGAAAGTGGTGCAGACCTACATGGGCCATGAACGCTATGAAAGCACGGAGGTGTATTTGAAGGTATTTGCGTTGGACGTGGCACCACAGTTGGGGGTGACGTTCTCACTGGATCACCGCGAGTACACGCACCTGCTAATGCGAGAATAGAATATCCATGTATTACATTATAAATACATAATAACGCATATTTGTATTACTATCGCCAGCAATCGCGTTGATGATCCGTGCGACAATATTGCCCGGGCAAGAACATCTGCACCGCCTGTGCTAGCATGACGGCCATTCGCTACAGCTTCGGGGCATCGGGATTATCAAGGAGAGTCATGTTGGGAGAAATTCAAACGTGAAAATTGATGAGGTGGAAAAATGGCGGCCTTTCACCGATGTGGAGGGGATCACCTGGGATCTTTCCTTTCTTGACGCCCACGAGGTGCTCTACACGCACCACTGCGAGGATAAGCCAGACAGGGTGTACAAATTTATCGTCTCCTACTCGTTTCACTGTTTTTGCAAAGATTACCCGGAACAGAGCGAAGATAAGAAGATGGCGCTGATGTACCACTCGCCTAAGGAGTCGCGCCCGTTCTGCAAAAACCGTTACCGCCTGGCGCAACGCTACCTTAAAGACATGATACTGTCGCTGGATCGTCAGCGAATTATCCATGCCGGCTATGGCAGCTATGCGGTGATCGATGTATTGAATGACGAGGGCGAGCGCTGCTATTACCACGTACCCTTCAGGGCATTCCGGGAACGGAAAAAACTCCGGATACATGTGACCAGCGCCTATCCGGTTGATGCCAAACCCGGGGGCGGAAAGGTGGGATTCTTTGTTATTGCTCGTAATTTGCTCGCTGGTAAGCCGTTACCACACCCCTGATATAACAAAACCCACCTTAAGGTGGGTCTCGCCAGAAAACTACTCTGGTATTCAGAAACGCCTTTACCGGACTTGGCCTGACCAACTTATGTTGGTAGCGGGATGTCTGGATAAACCAGTCTGCTGCATCCTTGACCATATTATAGTGACTTCATACGTTATTGCAACCGAATAAACCTGACATGGCAGTAGTACTGCGGGGAAATACGCCGGAAACCCAGAAAATTCTGTCAACAAAGCTAATGACGGAGCCCGGAGGAGTGTATAACGTTATGCATTAATTAGAGATCACGCCCAGCCAGCAGAGAACGATAATGATATCGCTATGCTCCGCTTTCCTCGCCGCCTGACGGCGGTCAATAAGTTCACCGGGCTTTTCATAAAACCAAACCTGCTGCCCGATGACATATTGGCAGCCCCCGCTGAGGGCGTGGCGGCGGGCATAGCCCGCCTTCAAGCCGCTTTCGCGGCATAGCCTCGCCGGTTATACGGCCACCGACTCGGTATTTCACGGTCGGCCTGACACGCGGCGGGGCCTGCCTGCCATGACATCGGGCCGCAGGGAACGGGAGCCGTACCGGCTCCCTCCTGCACCCCTCGAATGGCGAGGTGTTTTTATGTCCCGATATATCCTGGGTGACTCCGTGCAGGTGATGGCTGGCTATCCGGCCAACAGCATTGATTTTATTTTGACCGACCCCCCTTATCTGGTTGGTTATACCGACCGCAGTGGCCGCAGCATTGCCAATGACAAAAAAGATGACTGGGTGCGGCCGGCGTTCCGTGAAATGTTCCGGTTGCTCAAGCCCGACAGTCTGGCGGTGAGTTTCTACGGCTGGAGCCGGGTAGACACCTTTATGGCCGCATGGAAGCAAACCGGGTTCCGCGTTGTGGGTCACCTGGTGTTCACCAAGCCCTACGCCTCGAAATCGGCTTTTGTCGGCTACCAGCATGAATGCGCGTACATTTTGGCGAAAGGACGCCCGGCACTGCCGGCACAACCGCGCTCTGACGTTCAGCCCTGGGAATACACGGGCAATCGTCACCACCCAACGGAAAAGCCTGTGTCCATTTTGCAACCGCTGATTGAGTCGTTCACGCAGCCCGGCGCGATAGTCCTTGACCCCTTTGCTGGTAGCGGCTCTACCTGTGTCGCCGCTGCTCGGGCAGGGCGTCGCTATATCGGTATTGAGCTTTTGGCGCAGTACCACACTATCGGTCAGCAGCGGCTGCATCGTATGCGCCCCCTGAGCGCGGCATAAACGAGGAAAATCAGCGATGAATTTCACCGGAAATGAAGTTCTAAGCGCCGCGATTGCGGCGCTGTCCAATGACATGTGCGATTTGCACCTGCGATTGCGGGGCCTGGTGAGTACGTATTACTGGAACAGTGATGTGCTGGCCGAGCGCCTGGCCGGCCATATCCTGCGGGACGCGCACGACCGTTACGTCGAAATTTACAAGACGATTAACGAACTGGAGCACCATTTCAAGGATTGAACGACAGGCAGGGGAAATCTGCCTGGGTTGTCTCGCTGCAAGCCTGCGGACGCCAGGGCGCATCGAACGCCCCGCGTCCGTTGAACCGCCAAGGGGCAGGCCCAGCCTGCCCTACACATCTCTAAATCCTTTTCCTTTGCCACGCCGGTGTGGTGACGGCCGGTGCCGCGAACCCTGAAACTCTGGAGGTAGTTCCATGCAACATGCTCGTTCCATCACACTGCACGTGTGTGAGTCCGATCGTCTGTCGTTCTTGCCGCATCTGTTCGGTGACGATTTTTTGCCCGCCGAAATGCAGGTGTACTCCCTCGCTGCTCGCTATCTTCCGCTGTACACCGGGGGTTTCTGGCACTTCATCCGTTTGCCGGAAGGGGGCGGCTATATGTCGCCTGACTGCGACCAGGTGCATCTGAACAATGGTGACAACGGGTTTGACAATACCCTCAGCGGTGACGCCGCCGGTATCGTGTTGACGGCAATGGTGATTAATCGACGATGCGGGTTGCAGCACTTTCATGGTAATGCCGGACAGGCGGGGTTGCTTATGAAGCGGGCCGATCAGCTTTGGCGTTATATCGAGATGCATCCGGAACGGGCCGATATCTGTCGCGCGTTGGACTGACAGGTATTCGAATGCGGGCGGCTATGCCGCCCGAATAAACAACCTGAAGGTTAATCATGTACGGCAGCGCTCAGTCTGTTTGTGAATTCTGGTGCGAGAAAAACCCTGCCGGCCGCCTTTGGCGGCCGGCAACCGAGGGAGCGGCTTCGCCGCCTTCCCTCCGTGCCGTGCGGGATAGCATGTGTGCCTGCTAGCTGCTGAAGAGTGGTGTGTGAAGCCTGTTTTGCTTCTGCTCTTTCATGCTACTGCTAAAGACAACACCCCAAACCGGGTGCTTCCTGCGGTAATCGGCCATCTGGCCGGTTATCAGCCCCACTCGACTAGCCGTCCGCATGCGCCCGCCAAGTCTCGCCGAACCCGCAAGCGGTTTCGGGCCTAAGGCTAGGGTCTGAAAGCCAACATCAACAGACACGCTTGCAGGCGGCTGTGCCGCCGCCGCTTTTCACAGTTCGTCGGCTAACCGGCGAACATCAAGGACGCCCCGGCGTGCCGCCGTGTCGGGTGTGTTCATGCTCATTTCACCGGTGGTTATCTCTCGTCAGCCCCTTACGCGGCCGCTCAGGAACGCTCTGAAAGATATGGGAAAAAAACAGCACTCAAAAACGGCGGGTTGTCTGATGACCAGGTGTATGACCTTTTTTGTCATGTATGCCACGCCTGTGGTGGGCGAGCTATCGGCACCCTGGAGTCGCCGGCATTACCCGCAGATGCAGAGTATCTGTCCATCCAACTGGGTGATTTTGATTCACTGGCGGTCTGGCTCGTTGATGGCTGGCCTGTTGCCGCCAGTGATGAGGCCGTGTGGATAGATTGGTGTATCGCCGAGTGGCTTCCTTAACGCCCTCAAAGGTGATGATTCGTGCTTCATTCCCCTGTTTTTTTATCTCATTTCACAGGAAAAACACTTCTCTGGGCGTAAATCAAAAATGACCCTACAACTGACCTCAAAAACGGGCATTACCTTTGACATCATCAAGGCAACCGATCGCTATTTCCTGATGACCACCTCTCGGAGTGAGCGGGTTTTCACTTTGTATCACAGGTGCACTGTTAGTCTGGCAGAAGACAAATTTCCCTGTTAGGGGTCAGTTTGGATATCGAAAATTATTGTACGTTAAGCTCGTTTTTTGAGCACAATAACGTTGCACAGAAGCTTAACTGACACACCGCTATGCAACGTAGGTCACGATCAATCGACTAATGAAACAATGCCTTCAAGAATGTCTATAAGCTCAATTTTGTCATTATTACCATCTCTATAAGTAGAGCATTTTGGGGTTATCGGGTCGCGCAAGGGAACTTTCCCCCTGCGCTCCCACGGAACCGGACGTGACAGTCTCCAGTCATCAATGAACCGGATAGCTGACCTTTTGTTACCAGCTCTGCAAGCGTGAACGTGTAGTGTCCCAGCATGTTGATATGCGCGTGTCTCAGTGGTGAAAGTCTGTCTTCATCCTCTTCATTTATGGTTTCGCCTTCGTTACGTAAATGATCCAGTGCAGCCTGCATGGGGTTCCGCGCCCATTTCCTCCAAAAGTCCCACCTTATTTAGATATCATATTGAATGTTATTGAGAAATATGCTCATTTTTAGCCTAATGCTTGTCAGTTAAGCTTTTGAGGACGCCGCAACGGGTAACGTTGCGGCTTCTTTTTTACCGCTCTTGGATAATGTCTTTGCCGTCGGGCTGGCAGGACGAAGCTTTCAGCCATCGCCAGGATTTCATTCATCACTTTCGGCACCTTTCCCGGAGCCACCGCTGGCAGTATGCTCAGTTGCGCTGTTAGATACAGTGCAGCCTGTTTAAACCCTATCTGGTAAGGCTCCACGTTTTTCAGGCTGTAAGCCATCTGTGCCATCATGAACCTCAGCAGGTTATAAGCCAGCACTACACCCCAGAGTTCCTGTCTTATTAGCTCTGGCTTTCTGCTTCTCAGCGTCAGTTCATTTTGCAACAGATGCTGTTTCATTTCTCTGAAGCCCTGCTCGATTTCCCAACGCTGCCCGTAAAGGTCAACGATATCAGCTTTAGGGTAACGTAACGGATCGCACATTGACGTCAGGATCTGTATTGTTTTTCCGTTGATTTCTTTACTTATCAACCTCGCCGTCAGTGTTTGAGGCGCATCTTTCCATTTCTTACGGGCCTGAGGGGGTAAGCTGAGTTCGACCAGTTCATGTCCTGCACCCAGCTTCTCGCGCACCTGATACTGCGCGCCTTTGCGCAGTGGGATCATCCAGTGTTTTTCTGTTCCTGATGACCACCAGTGGTGAAGCAACCCGAGTGCATAGAAGCCTTTATCCAGTATCGTCAGTGAGTGGTCCTGCGTCTGCCCGGCCAATTGAGCGGCAAGGTCAACTTCGCTGGTTTCTGACACGCTGCCAAAGCTCACACCGGATAACAGATGACTGGTCACTTCCATCTGACAGACCATACGCAGCTGTGGCCAGTCGGACTGGGCATACTCATTAGCTGTTCGTCCAAAAGCAGCATCATTTTCCGGCGTGTCCGGTGTTCTCCACAGAGTGCCGTCTACAGCCATCAATGTCAGACCGTTCCAGTGGGATAACGGTGTTTTCTCGAACCAGAGTTGGCGTGTTTTCTCGAAAACCAGTCTAACCACATCTTCCCCGAGCCGCTGACGGGCTTGTACCACGGCGCTGGGTGCGACAAAAGGACGCTTACCCGGCAGCATAATATCGAGATGTGAAACCAACTGATTCATGGAAAATGAGCGGAACAAGGACATACCGGCGACAGCCCAGACCATCATCTCCATGGGGAGACGGCGCTTGCGAAGCGTCACGACCCCGGTATCAGCCAGGCACTCATCGATAAGCTCAGGTGAGAGCAAATCAGACAGTGCAGCAAACTCTTTAGGAGAGAATTTAAGAACGGCATCAAGCGCCTGACTCAGTAACATAAAAAAATCCGTAATCTCAGGGAGATTACGGATTTTCACACAGAGGTAGGATCGTTCAAGTGATCCTTAACTGATCGGCATTACGCTAAAGCAGGCCTTATAGTTTTGGTCATTTCAGTATCACTTAACTACAATGCAAATCCATTTGCCTGCAAGATCCAGTGCAGCAATTTCACCAGTCTGGCATTGGATAGGTGCAGGGACAGCATAGGAAGTAGCAGTTGCAGCAGAAAACGCGGAACCAGCAAGCAGCATAGCAGTGAGTAATTTGCTAAATTTGTTCATAACAATAAGTTCCTCTTTGATTTAATTGATGATTAGTAACATGATGTTTGAGGAATCACTTCCTCAAGAGATCAATTATAGTCAAAATTTACTATGTCGGTTAGCAAGGGCAATAATAGGTCTTTTGAAGCCACAAGTTTGAGCATAACGAATTAGGTTATCGTGTCAGTTTTCACATCCGTGAAATCCCTCCTCCTCAGCAAGACAGATTCGCTGCGCTGCGAGACTACGACGGTCAGGTAGAAGAGGCTTTGGCCATGGTGCGTGCCCTGAACAAGATGACGAAGGCAGGTATGCCAGAAAGCGTTCGTATTGCCTGAAAATCCGAACAGCTACAGGGACGCTCGCCTGGGATCTGATTTATTCAACAAAGCCGTTGGCTGCCTGCTTTTCAGGCAGCCAACAGACAGAATTGTTCTGCCGGGGACAATCTATCTCCGGTAGGATGATGAAGCTTAAAATCAACGAACTGATAGAACTGTATTGGTCAAGCAAGACTGGCAATCCGCAGCGCGGCGAATCTGTCTTGCTGAGGAGGAGGGATTTCACGGATGTGAAAACTGACACGATAACCTAATTCGGGCTTTGTTGAATAAATCGAACTTTTGCTGAGTTGAAGGAGCAGATCACGCATTCCCTGACAACGCAGGCAGTCCCGTGGCCAAGCAGAAGTTCAGAATCACCCACTGGCACACCTACAACAAAGCGCTTATCAACCGCGGCTCCATGACTTTCTGGCTGGACGAGGCTGGATTAATTACTATGGGCGCTTTTATCGGTCAGCGATGGACTGTATAGCCAGTCATATAGATCTGCACCTTGCGAAATGGGTCGCCCGCAAATATAAGCGGGTACACGGTAGCCTGGCTCAGGGATATGAATGGTTGAGAAGGATACAGAGCGCTAAGCCCTGCCTGTTTGCACACTGGGAAATTTGTACGCGGCGTGAACGGTCAACGACAAGAGCCGGATGACGGGAGACTGTCACGTCCGATTCCGTGGGAGCGCAGGGGGGAAGTTCCCTTGCGCGACCCGATAATACCATGAGAACTCATTCTATGAGCATGAACATATTCATGGATCGCTTATTCGCATAATGCGCCGATGAGATACGAGCAAAACCCCCGTCATCAGCTGTGCAGCAATAAGTGACAGCAAGGTACCTTCCGCAAACGGTCCGTAAATTCTGAACAGAACACATAGTGCCCCATAAATAAATGCATGGACGCACTGATATCCTACCGGTAACTGCCCGGTAAAATGGTTGCGGAGCATGAATACCAGAGCAAAAATAAAGCTCCCCATCAAAAGCTGCTGAAGGAGCACATCTGCCTCACCCCCTTTGCATATACACCAGACCAGGCAAAATCCCAGCATTCCCCACAGCATCGGCGACAGTCGTATCAGGCCGGAAAGGAGTAATACAATGGCTGCTACCATAATCGCTGTTTTAGGTACTTCCCCCGGCGCGCCATTCCAATGACCGGCAAAAAGCTCGCTGAGCGGATAAGCAATACAGGGATGCTGTATTGCCTGGCATATTTTCCTGGCCTGCAGAGGTGTAGCACCAGACCAGCCATCGGTTCCTGCCAGGTTAATCCCTTGCACTAAATGTGGCAACATGAAGAAGAACACAATCAGCCGGGCACTGACTGCCGCATTAAGTGAATGTGTAATACCGCCAGCCCTGAATGTCATGCGGGAAAATATAAAACCGCCAGTAGTGGCAAGGACTATCAGCCAGAAAGGCGTACTAAGCGGAGTGATAGCCGCAATAATTAGCCCGCAGCAAATTAAATTATTTCTGTTACTGGTCATACCTGCGCAACGGAGAATCATCACAGATAATACCGTCCCCAGCACTATCGCGCACAAAAAAGGCACCATCTGGCCGGACACATACCGGAGTAACGAATGTCCGGGGGACTCTGCAGCGGAATGATAAATACCAGAAAAACCGCAGACAAGAACTGCGGAGATGGACAGAAGGAAAATTAGAATATGTTTTTTATGCATACAACTCAGTTCCCGGCAGCAACAAGCGTGCTGCCGGGTGGCCATATCAGCTCTGGGGATAGGTAAATGTGAATTTCTCGACAAAAGGAGAAAACCATTGAGGCAACCCGGTTTCCTTGTCCGTATGGCGGGCATATCCTTTTTCATCCGGCGGGGTATATTTCAGGAATACCTTATAAGTCCCCGGACCTTTCATTTTCACCGAGTGGGCGTAGTGTGCACCATCGGCGGCTGACATAGGCAACATCTGACCGAACTCTATAAAGTCAGCATCACCTACTTTCTGAACCATATAATCCACGCTCAGGTACGGTATCCATGCATCAGGTGGGAATCCCCACTTGTTATCCTGTGTGGCATGGACATCGGTCTCTAGATGGATGACATCCTTTCCCATCACCATTGAGGAAGGCATCGGCTCAGTTTCAATATTCACTAGGTAAGAGGCGGCTATCTCCATACCCTCTTTCTGTACTGGCCCTCCCACCGGATATTCTTTTGCGAAAGCGCATTCTGTGGCAGCCAGACCACCCATTATCAACATACCGGCTATTACTTTCATTTTCATAAAGCGAACAATCTCCATTTTATTAATTAATGCTGCTCTCGGTGGAGCAAATAAAAACGCAGGAAAAAAATACCGACAAAAACAAGAAACCATGCGCAAAACTGTATTCCTGATGGTGTTGCGGTATATCCTAGAAGGGTATGAGAAAGAATACCGGCCCAACTGCTGTCAGAAAGAAGGAATGAGGTATCCCATATCTGCCATCCCAGCATCGGTAACACATCCACGCTGGCAAGAATACCGGCTGCCTGACTGGCAAGCCCTGCAGCAATAAACATTAGGAGAAGATTGCTGGCGGCAAAAACTGTCCGTAAGGAGATAAGTACCAGTCCCGAATATACGCTCCATGAAACAAGTATCCCGAGCAGTACTCCGGTAATACCGCCGACAAGCATGCCAACGCCAGCGCTCCCCGTGGCTGTCAGGGACAGGCTGTAAAGAAACAGAACAATCTCTGCACCTTCGCGCAGCACGGTGAGAGCAACAAGGATAGCGATGGAATAGTAACCCTGTTTTTCTGCTATCAGCCTCTCCGCTTCCCGGTAACAGGAGTTGGCGTAGCGTTTTCCGCTGGAAGATATCCACAATACCTGCCACGACAGCATCAAAACGGCAAGCAGCAGAACGCTTGCGCTGAATATCTCCAGTCCCCGTCCGTCCAGCATACTTTCCAGGTAATCAGTGAATGATGCCATGATAACGGCCCCTCCCATACCAGCCAACACGCCCGCCAGGACGTGTTTACGGACAGGGACGCCCTTGCAGGCGGCAAGAATAACCGAAATAATTAATCCGGCTTCCAATACCTCTCTGAAAACAATGATTAGCGCAGCAAGCATAGATTTATTCCTCCCTGACCGTCAGCCAACCGCTGTAACCAGAGATACTGTAATCATCAAAAAAGCGATATTTACCGGGACGAAGGGGGCCGGCAAAGACTGAAACAGTGTTTCCCTGTGGTGCTATTTTCTCAAATTTCATATCATAACTTTCCAGTTCGGCGACCCTGCTGCTTCTGTTTGTCATTCGGATGAGCAGTTTCTTACCGGCGGGAGCAGTCAGCTCCGTTGGTGAGAAGCCGCTATCATTCAGCGTTAATGACATAATCGTGCGTGCTGATATTTCAGCGACAGAAGGTAGGGAAAAACAGAGCAGTGATAAGCCCACAGCCAGCAATACGTTCATCTTAATCAATCCATAAATGCAAATCTGCGTTAGTGTGCCTCCATGTATGAGATGTTGACAAGTAAAAATCATTATCATTTGACTCTTATAAAGAGCCTGTATGCGACAAACCTGCGAAGCCCTGCAACCTGCCGCATCGGCGGTTTCGCGGACACTGAGCTTTTTACCTGCCGGTAGTACAGGACTTTCTGGTGACGTTCACGTAGGGGTTTGAGGGTCAATGGAACGAAAACGTACGTTAAGGAGATAATTCATTGTTTAAATTGAAATTTAGGGAGTGTTAGAAATTCAGCACTGCTGCTAAGATCAGCCGTGCTGATAGGTATTGCTACCATTTTTGCCAGTAACGCTAGCCATGAATGTATTCAAAGACCGACATTTCAGTCGTGACATTATTCTGTGGGCGGTACGCTGGTACAGCAAATACGGCATCAGTTACCGCTAAATGTAGGAGATGCTGGCTGAGCGCGGTGTCAGTGTTAACCATTGGGGTTTTGGAAGTAATGAAACACTAAACGCCGTTAATCGGTCATTTTAAATAGCCAAAAATAAAATAGCCAATTTACATCGTGGGTTGCCATTTTTAGCCACCTCTTTTACGATAGCCAAATTAACTATACTCATTTTGGCTATCGTAAATGAAAATTGCTCGCATCTATGAAAGAGTCAGCACAGCTGAACAGGACTTAACCCGCCAGGCAGGTATCGAGAAGATGGCCGTGGCCAGTGGTTTCTATATCGCGGGCATTTACCGGGAAAAAGCATCGGGAGCCAGGGCTGACAGACCAGAGCTTCTCCGTATGATTGCCGATCTTCAGCCAGGCGATGTGGTGATAGCTGAAAAAATTGACCGTATCAGCCGCCTCCCTCTTCCTGAAGCTGAAAAACTGATTGCTTCCATTAGAGACAAAGGTGCCCGGCTGGCCATTCCCGGCATTGTGGATTTGTCCGAACTCGTGGCAGAAAATGATGGTGTATCTCGTATTGTCCTTGAATCTGTTCAGGAGCTGTTACTGAAAGTTGCTCTTCAGACTGCCCGCGATGATTACGAAATACGACGTGAAAGACAGCGGCAGGGAGTTCAACTCGCCAAAGTCGCAGGCAAGTACGCAGGCAGAAAGGCCGACCTCGTAACCCACGAACGTATCATTACCCTCCGGCAGTCCGGGCTAACAATTGAACGTACAGCAACGCTGGCTGGATGCAGCATCAGTCAGGTCAAACGCATCTGGGCAATCCATCAGTCGCAAAAGAATTCGTGATTCAGAGCATTCACCAAGGATTGTTCGATATACCAGTTAGGGTTCCACGCCCAAATCGCTAAAAATCCCGTCAGACAGGCAAATACCGGATAAATAATGTGATGCATCACATTACTTATTGTAGTGGCACACTGAATTTGGCCACCTGAACAGAGGTGATATGCTCACCTCAGGACATTACAGGTGCTTCAATGAAAAAAAGAAATTTCAGTGCAGAGTTCAAACGCGAATCCGCTCAACTGGTCGTTGACCAGAACTACACCGTGGCAGATGCAGCCAGTGCTATGGATGTCGGCCTTTCCACAATGACGCGATGGGTGAAGCAGTTGCGTGATGAGCGGCAGGGAAAAATACCTAAAGCCTCTCCCATTACTCCTGAACAAATTGAAATACGTGAGCTGAGGAAAAAAATACAACGTATTGAAATGGAAAACGAAATATTAAAAAAGGCTACCGCGCTCTTGATGTCAGACTCCCTGAACAGTTCTCGATAATCGGGAAACTCAGAGCGCATTATCCGGTGGTCACACTCTGCCACGTGTTCGGGGTTCATCGCAGCAGCTACAAATACTGGAAAAACCGTCCTGAAAAACCAGATGGCAGACGAGCTGTATTACGCAGCCAGGTACTGGAACTGCATAGCGTCAGCCATGGCTCTGCTGGCGCAAGGAGTATCGCAACTATGGCAACCATGAAGGGCTTCAGGATGGGACGATGGCTCGCCGGCAGGCTCATGAAAGAGCTGGGGCTGGTCAGTTGTCAACAGCCCACTCATCGGTATAAATGCGGTGGCCTTGAACACATCGCTATCCCGAATCACCTTGAGCGGCAGTTCGCAGTGACAGAGCCTAATCAGGTGTGGTGTGGCGATGTGACCTATATCTGGACAGGCAGGCGCTGGGCCTACCTCGCCGTTGTTCTCGACCTGTTCGCGAGAAAACCGGTGGGCTGGGCAATGTCGTTCTCACCGGACAGCAGGCTGACCATCAAAGCGCTGGAGATGGCGTGGGAGGCCCGGGGAAAACCAGCCGGAGTGATGTTCCACAGCGATCAGGGCAGCCATTACACAAGCAGACAGTTCCGGCAGTCACTGTGGAGGTATCGGATCAGACAGAGTATGAGTCGGCGTGGAAACTGCTGGGATAATAGCCCAATGGAGCGCTTCTTCAGGAGTCTGAAGAACGAATGGGTACCGGTGACGGGTTACATAAACTTCAGCGATGCAGCCCACGCAATAACGGACTATATCGTTGGGTATTACAGCGCGCTCAGGCCGCATGAATATAACGGTGGGTTACCACCAAACGAATCGGAAAACCGATACTGGAAAAACTCTAACGCGGTGGCCAGTTTTAGTTGACCACTACATCCACTACAGGTCGCTTCTGCCGATGGCGCTTATGACACAAAACTTTGCCATGACGAGCGGCGGCGAAAAAAAATCAAGGCGCTTATCCCGCCGCGAACCCGGGCGGGTTACTGGGCGGCGGAGTATGCGGACAGAAATCAGGCAGAGGCTTACCGGGAGCAATGCTTACTGGAAATGGCACACGGCTTATAACCGGCGGTCGGTGGCCGAAACGGCGATGTACCGGGTTAAACAACTGTTCGGTGGGCACCTGACGCTGCGTGACTACGATGCGCAGGTTGGTGAGGCTATGGCCATGATCCGTGCCTTAAACAAAATGACGCGTGCAGGGATGCCAGAAAGTGTGCGGATTGCCTGAGTAGGTCAGTGACGGGAGGCGCTTTTATCTAAATCCGATTTATTCAACAAAGCCGCGTAACGGATGTAAAATTTAGATATAAATAAAATTATCAATCATTGTGCTACACTATAAAAAACTTATTATCCTTGTAATTTAATGCGGGGTTTTTATGAGTACTTTTAAAAAATTAATAACTGTCATATTGCTTGCTAGCTCTGTGTTGTCTGCTGCTGCATATGCCGAAGAAGAGATTGTACCTATCTTCTGCATCGGCGACGAAGTTCCGAAGGAGATTGATGGCACCTGGTATTGTGTTGAGAGTTAATGATTATTAGCATGGCTTTCTGCGCTTTAACAAAAATTTGAGTGTTCTTTAAAAACTCCCCGTCCTTAATAAAGGCGGGGAATCTCTTAAAAGTTCTAGAACCGATACCTCAAGCCCAAGGTACCTTCAGTATCATTGTAGCCTTTACCACTCAGTTGTTGGGTCACACTTGCCCATACACTCAAGTTGCGGTTTAGTTTTCCTTCTACACCCGCTTTCATCTCAAGCGTATTGTGTCCGCCATCCACACCAACCTGCTCATCGTTCATCCGCACCCCGTCATTTTTACTGTTATAAACCCAGTTTGCTTCAATGAAAGGCCGGAAATTCGCCTTATCGTTGTCTTTTAGGCTTCTGTTATCCAGATACGCCCGCAGGCCCAGCCTCGTTAGCACGTTGTCTGAGCCGGTACCCTGGACATCTGTACCGTTCTGCTCGGTGTGGTCATTCGCCTTGA
Organism: Serratia symbiotica; assembly: GCF_000821185.2. Lineage (NCBI taxonomy): Bacteria > Pseudomonadati > Pseudomonadota > Gammaproteobacteria > Enterobacterales > Yersiniaceae > Serratia > Serratia symbiotica. Next base: position 103,070 of record NZ_CP050857.1, read on the forward strand.
CGCCCACCCAGATAACCTGTGCATGCGGCTGCAACCAGATGCTGTTTTCTCTTTCCTTTTGGGTCAAAAAGGTAGCCAGATGCTGGCTGTAGCCGATCTCAAGTGAGGCGCTCAGACTGCGACTTTTGTAAGTCTCCGGTGATAAATCCTCCCCTTTCACCTCATTGTTGAACCAGCCATGCTGTAGCCAACTGTCTATGAACAAACCGGATTTGTCAGACCAGTTCTGATACCAGGTCCCGTAAAGCCCAGTACTGTAACCACTCACACTGTTCTTTGCGCCATGATCGGTAAGGTGGTTGTGCGTGCTACCATGTTGGACGGCATAGCCACCCATGACGCCCAGCACGGCCTTACCGCCCTTCCCTGACTCCCACGTCAAAACGTCGCCACCGATCTGCATGACATAGCGTTTGGCTGTTGTCGTATTCTGTCCATCAGACAGTTCGGTCTTATTTCGTCCACCTTCGTTACGTATCCACATTGAGGTTGTGTGGATCCCCGCAGATCTGTCGTGCAGTGAGACATTAAAGAGTGAGCGGGATGCCTTCAAGTTATCCGTATAGGCACCTGTTTCCGGACGTACCATTAGCGCTGGTTCCGCATCCTCCGGTAAATCTGGCGTTAACGGCACGACAACAGTGGGTTCGTTCGGAACAGTGGGATTGGGCTGTGGGATGGCGCTAGTCAGATACCAGCCCTTGTCGTCAGCCGGGTCGGCCAGGCTGCCTTTATGCAAACTATAGTCATAGGCGCCGGCCACTACGCGGTTGCCCAGGATGAAAATACCATCGGATTTGCCCCCTACGGATACCACTTGAATACCTCTCAGCGTCTGTGCCCCTGAACCATTCTCATTGAAAATGTTTAGGATACTGCTGCCCGTAGTGTCACCGGTGATGACCAGTTTGTCGGTCAGGGAGTCATCATCGGCCAGTACGCTGCCCAACGAGATGACGCTACCTTCAGTCCCAGTATAGTTTCCATTGATGGTGAGAGTATTACCGGCACTATAGCTGGTAGGGTTAAGTACAATTTTCCCGCTATTCACCATATCCCCGGAAAGAGTTGCACTCAGGTATTGCTGGTCACCCATTATCAGGGTGCCACTATTGGTTAGATTACCGCTCAGGATACTGTCGCTGTTCATCACCAGGGTGCCCGCGTTACTGAAAGCATCGTCCTGCGTAGCCAGTGCATGCCAATCGGCCTCTTGCGATACGATGAGTGTGCTGCCTGATGCCACAGCAATATTATCCGCGTAGACCGAACCATCCGCTGTGTATGACGCTGATTCAGTGTTATCACCCACGGCCACCTTACTGCCATGGCCAACACTGACATCCTTATCACCATTCCAGGAAATAACCCCACCAACTTTTGCACTGTCACCTGCGAAAATCAGCTTGGCACTACCAAGCGCAACATTGCCGGTAATGGTGCCATAGTTGATGATACCGCCAGTCATTGTTCCTGTATTGGTCAGGCTATCCAGCTGACCCTGGTTGACTGCCGCGTATTGCCCCCCGGATAGCGTACCATTATTCGTCAAACTCCCAATATATCCGTCGCTCAGGTTGATGATAGCGGCTGTTTTGCCTTCTATCATACCGGTATCAGAGTTTGAAATTATATTGAGTGTTCCGGAGTTCCAAATCTCAGCGTCAGCCCCCGTGGCGCTGCCTTCATTTTGCAGGGTGCCACTTATCGTACCTTCGTTATACAACATAGCGGCATCGCCGGAAAAATGCCCCATCTGGTTATAAAAGTCGGTGAGGCCCCCGGTATTGCTAATGTGGTAAAACACCGCTCCTTGTGACACCAAATTCTGTGGACTTCTCTCTACTTTACAGACAGTACAACTGGTGGTGGTGAACTGTTTGTAGTTCGACTCGAGAGGGGCGAGGATATTGAACCCCGAATTACCATTTAGATTCACGACGGGTATATCTTCCTCATCTGTTGCTATAAATGGCAAGCCTTGCCCACCTCTTACGTTAACTAGGTACCTTATAATATCCTTATTTCTAGTGGTTCCTGGAGTAATATGTGCTATCCCGCCTGCTACAGAGTAATAAGCACTATTAGGTAATTCTGGTGGGGGATAATAATTCAAGTAACACCTCCAAATAAAACTTATTTTATGTGGATATCATAGGTTTTAATAGGATATAAATAAGCCCTAAAATATCCTTATGTCTGGAGTGATTGCTATTATATTACCGCTGCTCTTGGCCTGAATGAGGTGCTCGGGTAGTCTACCTAACCTACCGACTTACCCGCCGCATCTGTGAATAATCATCCCAGAATATGGTCTGAGCTTAAGTGTGTCTCACTTCCAGTAGTACAATATTAGTGGCTTTGCTGAATAAATCGAACTTTTTCGGAGTTGAAGGGGCTTTGTTGAATAAATCGAACTTTTGGCCGTAGTCAGGATCAGATCACCACACTCCTGATCCTGCAGCGATATCCCGTGGCAAAACAAAAGTTCAAAATCACCCACTGGGCTACCTACAACAAGGCGCTCATCAATCGGGGCTCACTGACATTCTGGCTTGATGAGTCGGCCATTCAGGCCTGGTATGACGACCCCAACACGTCTTCACGTGGTCGTCCTCAACGCTATTCTGAGCTCGCTATTTCCACCGTACTGATGCTCAAACGCGTCTTTCACCTCACACTACGCACCGCTCAGGGATTCATTGATTCCATTTTTACCTTAATGAAGCTCCCGCTCCGTTGCCCAGATTATTCCTGCGTCAGCAGGCGGGCTAAGTCTGTCTGTATCCCTTTCAAAAACACCACGCGCGGCGAGATTGCCCATCTCGTTATCGATTCCACCGGCTTAAAAGTCTTCGGTGAAGGCGAATGGAAGGTGAAAAAGCACGGTCAGGAAAAGCGCCGCGTCTGGCGGAAATTGCACCTTGCGGTGGACGCCGGTACGCATGAGGTTATCTGCGCTGACCTGTCACTGAATAATGTGACTGACGCAGAGGCATTCCCGGAACTTATTCGTCAGACCCACCGGAAAGTTAAGGTCGCTTCTGCCGATGGCGCTTATGACACAAAACTTTGCCATGACGAGCTGCGGCGAAAAAATCAAGGCACTTATCCCGCCGCGAACCCGGGCGGGTTACTGGGCGGCGGAGTATGCGGACAGAAATCAGGCGGTGGCCAGGCAGAGGCTTACCGGGAGCAATGCTTACTGGAAATGGCACACGGCTTATAACCGGCGGTCGGTGGCCGAAACGGCGATGTACCGGGTTAAACAACTGTTCGGTGGGCACCTGACGCTGCGTGACTACGATGCGCAGGTTGGTGAGGCTATGGCATGATCCGTGCCTTAAACAAAATGACGCGTGCAGGGATGCCAGAAAGTGTGCGGATTGCCTGAGTAGGTCAGTGACGGGAGGCGCTTTTATCTAAATCCGATTTATTCAACAAAGCCGGTGTACGCCCAAAACCTGGATTTTTTTGCAGCTAGTTTCGGCTGGGACTGCCTTACAAATCAGATGGTCATAGCTTTGGTGACGGAATTTTCTGGGTTTCCGGCGTAGAACCCGGATTTTACCGCCCAACAGGAAGCGCTGGTAAGACTGGGCGTCTCCCTGGACCGGATTTACCTTGACAAAGGGCTAACGGGGTCAAACCGGCAGAGGCCTGGTCTGGAAATGAAAGCGTTTCGAATGAGAGACATGGGCAGGTAACAACATAAAAAACATTTTATCTAACAACGCCTTAATGCGACAGAGTCCAAATTTGTCCTAAGTCAGGTCGGTACGTACTAGGCATTATCAATGAAATATCTGAATGTTTAGATATAATAAAAATATTATACTAACGTCCATCAGAAAGACGAATATTTCTGGTATAGTTTCAAGTACACTGCGGAAAAAAACCATCAGGTGTTCAATGAAAAGCCGCGATTTACTCAGAGAGTCATGTAAATTTTTTAACGGGACTATTTTTTAGTAAAACATATGAAATCCTTTTTTAGATTAAGACTCAATACATTATTACTTTGCACCTCCATTTATTATCCCTCCGCATATTCAGGCATCATGAGGCATGATATTGAGGTGCAGGATTATCGTGACTTTGGCGAAAATTTGGGAAAGTATTCGGTCGGCTCTATGCATATTCCCGTTTATAAGAAAGATGGCTCCTTATCAGGATACCTTGACTTTCCCATGCCAGATTTTGGCATGGTCGTGACCACTGGTATTAGCACGCTAGTAGCTCCTTCTTACATAGCCAGTGTTCGACATAACACCGGCTATAAAACGGTATCTTTCGGCAATGGCGCTCAGTACGCTACCTCTTACAAACTAATAAACCGTAACAATTCAACCGATTCAGATATAGATTTTCATCTGCCACGTTTAAGTAAAGTGGTTACGGACGCTGTTCCCATTGAGGCTGTAAATAAATCTGAAATTCGTAAAGGCAATACTTCCCGCTATTCTTGGTACGCGCGCGTGGGTGGTGGCAGGCAGAGTCAGGTCAATGACGATCAAACGGGGCGTATTGTCCTGAGCGATGCTTACAAATGGGTCAGCGGGGGAACGATTAATACCGCTGCCGTGACCTTTCCTTCCGGTACCCTACGTGCGCCAGACTATGGCCCAGATAGTCCTCTCACCTCACCCCTATCCATTGGTTCAATGGCAGGCGACAGTGGGAGTCCTATCATAGTGTACGACGAGGTGGACAAGCGATGGAAAATTGCAGGCGTTCTGCATGCAGGTACTAACACAGATGCTTATAACAGTCTTACCTTTTGGGAGTACATACCTGATGGCTATATTCAGGGCATCACAACGGCAAACACCACACCAGAGGTTACTGACACCGTGGATGATGGAGTACTTATCTGGGGTCAGGACGCGATTACCCAGAATGGAAGCGCCTGGTCATGGGAGGGATTGAGTAGTGCCTATAACAGACAGGCCCCCTCAGTAGCAACTGACGAAGAACTGGATGCCACGAAAGACTTACACTTTAACGGTACTGGAGGAGTGATCGAACTCAGCGCCCCCATCAACCTAGGGGCCGGTAAGCTGCAGTTTTCGAATAATTACACGCTAAAATCAGCCGGTGGGGCAGAGGCCACGTGGGCGGGAGGGGGGGTTGACGTTGATGCAGGTAAAGAGGTTCTTTGGCAGGTAAATGGGTTATCCGAGGATGCGCTGCATAAAATCGGTGAGGGAACACTGCATGTGAATGCTAAAGGTATCAATCCAGGAAGCCTCAACGTCGGTGCGGGTACGGTCGTCCTCGATCAGCAGGCCGACGCAGCCGGACATAAACAGGCCTTTTCATCGGTCACGTTGGTAAGTGGTCGCCCGACAGTGGTGTTGAATGATGCAGATCAAGTGGCTACCAGCAACATCAATTTTGGCTATCGTGGCGGAATGCTGGATCTGAATGGTAACGCCCTGAACTTCAAAATGATCAACCATACCGATAGCGGTGCGACATTGGTTAACCACAATGGTCATGAAGTGGCAAATCTTGCTATCACGGGCTTTACTCCCGAAGATGTCCCCTTTAACCGGTGGGATGGCAATAACAATAAGGGAACGCCGGGTTCAATTTATGTTTATGACAACCCATATACCAAAGATACCGAGTATTTTCAACTGAACACCAGTTCATACGGGTATTTCCCTACAAATAAAAGCAGTACATCAACCTGGACTTACCTAGGAACCGATCCTGATGCGGCCGTCGAGTACCGATTAACACAACTAGACCAACAGGTTTTTCGCGGTTTTCTGGGCGAAACAGATGAGAGTAAAAATAATGGTAAAATGAACGTTACGATACGTACTGTTAGAAATACGGCGCTTACAGACCTGACGGGCGGTATGAATATAGCTGGCAACCTCAATGTTGGAAGTGGAACAGTGCTTCTCTCTGGACGACCTATTGCTCACGCGGGTGGTAAAGTGATTGAAGACGACTGGTCAACATCCTTGTTCAGGGCTAACCAGATCAGAGTAGATAAAGAGGGGGTTTTCCAGGTTGGTGAATATGCCAGCGTGACTGCAGATATCATTGCGGATGAATCGGCTCGACTCTCGTTGGGTTACAATGACAGCAAACAGGCGGATGAAAAGAGCTGGCGTTGTTATTCGGTTATCTATAGAAATAATGTCACATGTAGTCAGCCGATACGTGACACAGAGGCATTGGCGCTACTGCCCGCTAGTACCGTGACGGGTGATATTCAACTGGCCAGTAACGCCAGCCTGTACCTCGGTAAAGTACGTTATCAGGGGACTGTTGCATCATCCGGTAGCTCCAGCATGACGCTGGATCCTAATGCTTACTGGGAAATGATGGGCAATAGTAACGTCAGCAGTCTAAGGGCCGAGAGCGGCGCTTTACTGTCGATGGTGCCTATGGGGCGTTGGTCTGCAAAAACGCTTGAAATCGATTCCCTTGATGCGTCTGGCTTGACGATAAGCATGGGTATAAAGCCTTCCATGGCAGAAAATGATAGGCTACTCATTAAAAAATCGGCAACTGGCAGCAGTAACCTGTTAGATATGGCGCTTATGGTAGATGCCGGGCAACAGGTCATTCTGAAACAGGATCTGGTGATAGTTGATGCGCCAGTCGGTACTACACATGACTACTTCACATTTGCTAGTACTTTTAGTGGCTTCAGCATTTACACGCCAAAGTACCAGGTAAAAGATGAGTCGGATCGTGTGTTATGGATACTTGAGAAAAACAATGAAAATGAACTCGATAAAGAGCCGACTTTCAATCCAGATAAGTGGTTTACTGTTCAGGATAATCAGCCGTTGATCCAAAGTACACGCGCGATGATGGCATCGCGTCAGTATATTTTCAGTGAAGCCCTCACTCAACTTTATGACCGTTCAAACCTGCTTCGTATAGCACCGCAGAATAACGGGGAATGGGTTACTGTTGAACACAGCAAAGGCCGTTTCTTTGATCTCAGTACGAACCAGCAGACCCTGAATGTGGGCTGGGATGAAAAGAGTGATATGCAGATATTCGGCATCAGCGCCAGTTACACGCAAGGTCAGGTTAAAGGGAACGGCAAGGAGAATCACCACTTGGCAACAGCAGGTGTATATTACTCATGGCAGCCGCGTGAGGGATGGTTTGTTGACACCGCTAGCCACTATATGTATCTGAATCAGGAACTAACCCTTGACCCTATGCTAGGTGTTAACGGCGCAACACGCGATACTCACATTCTAGCTGGTAGCGCAAGAACAGGGTATCAGTTCAGTTTAGCTGATGACACATTGCTAATTTCACCTTATATCGGGGTCAGTGTTGGTGTGCTCTCTGGTTATTCTCTGAAAGGCAATGATGTAGTGGTCTCTCTCAGTTCGGCAACCCCTTATTACGGTACCAATGGCATTCTGGTGCAAAAAAAGGGGCTATGGCAAGGCTATAAAAATATAACGCTAACTGCGGGGATTGAGTATCAGTATTCCCCGGAAGGAAATGGCTCAAGGATTACTCTTTCAGACCATAGAGCAAACCATCAATATGCACCCTGGTTTGACAACCGCTACAATACACATCTGGGCATAGAAGGGAGCCTCAATCGCAACTTGTCAGCCAGTGTAAAAGTTAAAAACAGCTTCGGCAGGACATTTAAAACTGACTATAGCGGCATTATCGGCATTAATTATCGCTTCTAGGATCAGCGGGAGCATTAGCGCAGAAACTTACGGTTTGGGTAACGACCGGGTAACTGCGATAACTGCCAACCATTGGCGCTACTAAAACGAGGATTTGTGAGAACCTAAACTGCGTCTCTGTTCATATTGTAATATCAACATGTTACGATACTCAAAATCCATTCTCAAAACAAAATTCTCAATTGTCCCGGCCTGCATGAGTTTTGATAGAAAAGATACCGCAACCCTCTTATCGGGGGTATACCAGGCCAGCAATAGCGCGAAACCGTAAATCTTTGTTCAAATGCTACCGCTGGTCCAGGAAGTGGCGTTCGTTCTGTCTGGCTGCGCCACAATCTTGAAAACTTCAAAAAGCGTCTGAAAGCACTGGAAGAGAAAGTGGCTCGTGAGGGTATCGAACTGACTGACAGCCAGATCGCAGCACTGGAACGTAAAGCCAGTGATGACGAGGTCTGTGGCGAAATTGAAACCGCTCATCCGGGTTATCTGGGCTCTCAGGATACGTTCTACGTGGGGAACCTGAAGGGCGTCGGACGTATTTATCAGCAGACGTACGTTGATTATTAGGCGACAATTACTCTGGCCTGTTTGTAACCTTGGCGTCCTGTTTTTTCCCTCAAGGGAGAGATTGTGGCGCTGAATATCAGGCAGGTCAGTTTTTACATGACTCAACGTAATAAAGGTCTTACCCAGGAAGCCGCTGCGGCTACTGCGGGCATATCGGTCCGTTCAAGGGTCTAATGCTCAGTCGAACGAAAACTCACGTTTAGGCGAGAAAACCGTCTGAAAAATCGATTAATAGGCATGCGTGTACACTATTTGCCGTTTTCCGACTTAAAAGACTTCATTTCTACCCTGGTATTTACTGTCCATATTATTATGATTTATCGGAAAAAAATCCTTAACGTGTGAAACCGTTCTGTTGAGCGTCAAACCCCTTTTCCAAGCGGACCCCATTTATGCCGTCTCGAAAACACCTTGAGTGTGGATGGCTTCATCTTCAAAAAGATCAAGCTGCCGTATATGAGCCACTGCCTGTTCAGGATCGGCGGTAAAAAGAACAACCGCCAAGTCTTTTAACGCCCTTGTGCAGCTAACATAGAAAAGCCGGCGCGTTCGATCCATAGTTGTTTCTTCGCCAGCATCGATATGTTTCTGGTCGTTATCTGAGGGCTCCTCAAGACCGAGGTACTTCTCGTAGGAGAATTGGAAATGGTTACTTTCGGCGTCATCCAGAACAACAAGTACCCTATCGAACTCAGCGCCTTTTATGCCTTGCTGAGTCCAAAAAGGAGAACGCTCCGAAATGTAGGTATGGTATGGCAAAAGCTGGCTAGCAGGGCATGCCAGAAAAGCATCCATTGCAGCCATTTCCTTATCAGATTCATCGTCTTCCTGAACATCGTCGTCATTGTTCTCGCCAGCTTCGGGCTCGGGCTGAAATGGCAGAACTGCATTTTGATCCAGATACGATACCAACCTAGGGTCAAGGACTAGTAAATCGGAGGAATTTACTTGTTTTAGAAGATCGCCGATTGTTGCTCCGGAATGTCCCGCTACGCCTGCTGTGATCGAAGCAACAAGTTCGCCGAGTACTTTAAGGCGCTCCGCCACGCTCGCCCCAACAAGAGACTCTTTATCAAGAAGAAGTGAATACTCTCGGATCAATCGCATCACTTCAAGTTGTTGGCCATTGGTATGAGCGATAGCGATCGGGATCAAAAACTTTACACACGATGAAATTGGCCATGCAGAGCCGTCTAAAAACCCATCTTTGAATGCTGACGGAGCTCTAGAGTTGAGCGCAGAATAGAGGTCTCCAAACCCTAAGCGCCTTGCGGCCATCTGGTGAACAATGACGAGAAGCTTCACCCGCTCTTGGTCATCATCACCTGATCGCCAAAAATCGTCACCGGTTCTTGCCGCCATCCATTCACGTACACGAACCAGATTGGCGTCCCGTGTTTCGTCCGCAGGCAAAATAAAAAGATGTGCCGATCCTTCAGGGGTAGGAACTAATCCTTCAGGACCTAAACGCTGGCCAGGGGTTTGAACGAGGTCATCACCATCACGGCGAATAGCATTCGCGAGGTTTAAAACCTTAGTTGAACACCGGAAATTTTCAGATTTCGGTATATCAGCCCACGTAGGCTCTGCTTCAATTTGTCCAGTCCCTGTAACGTATATTCGTTGCATCGGATCGCCAAAGAAGCCGAGGCAAAGTGTCACTCCGGGTTCACGCTCAACGACCTTCAAAGCTTGCACGACCGCAGTGGTAGTGTCTTGACTCTCGTCCACAAAGACAAACGGGAACTGGCGTGCGAGAAGGGTTCGGAAGAGAGGGCGTTCGGAAATAAGGTAGGAGACGAGTTTCAGAATGTCGTCATGACCAAGAATACCCTTTGCGTAGTTGCTACCTGTTCCGTATCGGAACCCTTTGACTGTAGCGATCCGTTCCGACTGCCGACTGAGGCGCTCCAAATCTCGGACGTCCTTATCCTTCGTGCGCTGTTGAACCCTGGGGCCATAGGTTGCCCGTTTTTCTTCAAGTGCCTCAATTTTTTCCACGATGCGCCCAGACACCCAGACACGAATATCATTCTGGAAAGGCTTAGCGAGCAGCCACATAAAGCTGTGGATCGTTGAGACGTGAACCAGAGGGTCACTGCCGACGTCCCTCCAAATCTCTCCGGCCGCAATCTCGGTATAGGTAATACAGGCAATACGCTGACGGGTCTTCTTCAGCTTATCACCGTGTATTTGGATGACCGATGACAGGCCCTTAATCAGCGACGTAGTTTTTCCTGAACCAGCACCTGCCTTCATAATGAAGCTACGCGGTGGAACGTTTCCAAGACAGTTCCGCAGGTCCATGTCGGCTTGGGTATCCGGCTTGTTCGCCCGGCTACTCATGCTCGCCTCCTGTCACAATATCTTCTTCGTTGATGAGGTCGGGCAGCACGGTTTCGAGTTCGATCCGTATTTCGTCTTTCAGCCAGACAAGCCCATCACGGATGTAAGCCGGAACATGCCACGCTTCCTCGTCTTCAGTGAGAACGGCGAGCGCGAACTTCGTTTTATCGAAACTCTTCCGCGAAACCTTCTGATGAAGACCTTTGGCAAGAGCAGCAGGACTAGCGGATCTGGCTTTCACAATCAAGCCTAAAGGTTTCCTCGTTATGGCTTGGGACCACTCCGGATTTTCGAGGCCGAAGTCTTCTTCTAGCGTACGCCCGCAGAGGGTTTCGGTAACTTCATTCCAAGTGATAGCCCGTTCAATCTGATAGGCAACGCGAACCTTCGCATCGTCTTCAAGCACGTGAGTTTTGTCCGCTTCAGATGCGTTACGCAAGTCTTCGATTGTGAGCTTCCCCGGAAGCCATTTGATGAGGGTTTGATTCGACGTTGCGGCACCCGGTTTACTTGGTAAACAGGCCTTTCCATATTTCTTCTTAGGTGCTGGAACCATCGGTTCACCGACTGGATCTTGCCCATTGTCCCGGGCCTGCCCTGCGGCATAGTCTTCCGCGTCGGCTGGAACCTCAAACTCTTCGATTTCCTCGTCATCCACAGCATCGTCGGCCGCCTGAGCCACAAGGGCAACACTATCAATATCGGTGATGATTAGGGTTGTCAGACCGAGAAACTCAATGAGCGACTGGAAGCGATGCCCAAAGGCACCGCCGACTTCCAAAATGCATAGGCAGGCTGAGCGGAGAGTCTTCGCGCTTTTCCGAATCATGACAGGGAGGAGCAGTCGCTCAACGTTGCCTTCAACGAGAATAGCTGCATCTGAGAAAAATAGGTCACAATGCGTCAGCTTCAGATATCGTTCTAAAAAATCACGGTCATCTGGTTGGGATTGGTAGAACGCCGATAGATTTAGGACTTCCGTCAGCTGTTCCCTGCCAATTTTTTTGCGTCGGAAGTAGCGAATCGGCTTGAAGCCTCGCTCGTAAAGGATGTGTGGCGAGTGGGTCGTTATGACCATCTGACTGCCAAAAATGCTTCCGTCGTCGCTCTCTATTTTCAGAAGTTCAAGAATATTGCGGATGAAGACCTGTTGAAGTTGGGCGTGTAGATGGGCCTCTGGCTCCTCAACAAAAAGCAGGTGCAATGGAGGGCGATTATGCATCGCCTCCCACCTGGCTTGAGAGTCTAGAATTTCCACGACCATGTAGATCAAATTTTTGAATCCTAGGCCGTTATAACTGTCAGGAAGGGTAGCGGTGTCTTCGCCATCTCCGATCTGATAGTGAACTCGTGCATCCTGGCTCATGACGTGGGCGGGGTCTAGTGCTGACATTATCTTCAGTCGCGGGTTATTGACACCCGGATAGCCAAGCTTGGCGAGCCGATCAAGCATCGGCTTAAATACGCCATCCAAGTGAATGTTGAGCGCTTGCTCAGAGTTGAACAGCGCCTGGAGGGCTATGTGATCGTCTTGTCTCTGATTAAGGTTGCGTTTGTAGAAGCGGCTCAAACGCTTTGACAGGTCTTCTGATCTTCCGCCTGCTTCCGGATTAGGATCAGCAAGGTGTCGTTGCGCCCCCAGATTGTCGATATGAATAAGAGATTTTAGAATTGTTCCGCCGCCTGGCTCTCCGCCTAGTTCATCTGGAACGTAATCGCCGATCTCACGGAGGGTCTTATCAAATTGCTTGCTATCCAAAATGAAGTACCGCAACTCATATTCGCTCTGGAGTTCGCGCTGGAGATAGTCCGTCATGGAGCGAGGCCAAGGAATGTATTGCGAATCGGGCGGTAGTTCTGCTGCCTGCGCAGTCCCCTTGGCTTTAGCTTCTTGAAAGTTTTTAATGAGGTTAGTGGGGCTTTTCGCGGTCAGGGAAACTCGTATGCCAACCTTAGTACCTTCCCACTCTGTACTCGGAAGCAAGGGAATCACTAGATAGAGGTCTGGTGCTGCAACCTCTAACCAAAGATCGAGATCTATGCTTGGAAAGGAGAAATCCTCGGGGATTGGGGCTGCCAAGTCGATATTTCCACCTTCATCAAAATTTTTCCAGCATGAGGAACTGAAATCGTAAAGGCTGAAACGATCCCTTCCACCCGTAATGAACGCATGGATCGCTTGAGTTGCTGATGTTTTTCCGCTGTTATTTGATCCTACGAATATTGAGATATCGTTAGCCAGCTCAATATGAGCATCCTTTAGGCGTCGAAAGTTCCTGAGGCGATACGAGTGAAGATGCACGAAAACCCTCCGCTGATTTTTAGAATTTATAGTGTAGTGGTCAACAAAATTTGGCTGTGGAGTATCAGCGTTCGAGCTAAAAAATGCAGGCGACAGCGGTCGTTGCAAAGCTCTCTGAAGGTGGGGGTCGCCGGTCGCCCGGCGTAGCCGGTTCAGTGTTGATAGGTATCACCTATCCCATCCCTTGCCCTGTTGAGCCAACCCCGCTTCCAGCGATAAAAGAGTTTCTGTGCGCGGTCGGAGTGGTCACGACAAGGCTGTAAGCCGCAGTCGGGGCGTATCTCCGCGTTAGCGGGCCGTTAGGGCCGCTTACGCGCGTGTACACCTTTCTTACAGCCATGCCTGCCAAATATAGCGGTAATTCTTCGTTTTTCCACTGATTTTGAATTGGTCATCTTGCCCTGAGCGTAGCGAAGGGAGGTACCTCAAAGCCTGCGTTGTCAGGCTTAAGGTACTCTTTCTTTAGAAAGCATGTTTTGTTCAGAATTAACGTTCGAAATTAACATGAAAAAGGACAAGGCTTCGAAGTTAATGGCGTCTGCGTTTAACGGCAGACCCTCTCGCCGAAATTAATGGCATAACAAATCGTCAGGATGGGTGAGCTTGACGTAGAAAAACGATGAAGTCAGGGGCAGGGGGGCTTAAAAGCGGGAATTTCGCTGTGCAACGCGCAGGGGATAGCCTGCCCGGCACCCAAGGTGTCAGCATCTGACCACGCGAAAGCGTGCAAGAAAGGAAAGTCGGTAATGTTAGGCGCGGGCCAAGGCTCGA